>NZ_FYBV01000012.1:0-113795 GCF_900186175.1 Listeria sp. ILCC796 | reverse complement strand
CAGCGTTCGTCCTGAGCCAGGATCAAACTCTCTTTAAAATAAATCGAATTTGAATACTTATTCAACACCGTGAATAAGTTTCCTTAGCGTCACAAATTGACTTTGCTAGCTTGTTTCTTACTTTTTTTGGAAACATCTTTTTGTTTCCTGTCCTATGAATTGATTGGTGAAACATCTGTTTCATCGCTTTTTCATCTTCGTTTTGTTCAGTTTTCAAAGGTCATAATTTGCCGCATTTTTGAAAAGCAACTGGCTTTTTGCGACTTTTAAATCATATCATCTAAACGCTTGCCTGTCAACATTTTTTTGAATTAATTTAATTTCAAAAACAATTGATTAGTAGCGCCGAAAACTAATATATCAATTTTAAATGAAGATGTCAACAAGTTTATGCATAAAAATGCGAGAAAATATTTTTTTCACCATTTCTAAGGCAAACTAGGCTTTAAAATCCCCTTTTCCGCATAAAAATTAATCATTTTATGCAAAACAAAAATCACCTATTTTTAAAATAGGTGATTTTATTTTTTATTTTTCGCTTTACATTCAGGACATAACCCATAAACTTCTAAACGATGTTTGTTAATTTCATACCCTGTAACATGGGAGGCAAAATGCTCGACTTCATCTAGACCTGGATAATGGAAATCAACAATCTTTCCACATTCATCGCATATAGCATGATAATGGTTAGAAGTAGAAAAATCAAATCGGCTTGAAGCGTCGCCATATGATAATTCCTTAATTAATCCTGCATCTCTAAATACGCGTAAGTTATTGTAGACTGTTGCAACACTCATATTTGGAAAATCACCTTCAAGTGCCTTGTATATTTCGTCGGCAGTTGGATGAATATGTGAATTAATTAAGAACTCAAGTATAGCATGACGTTGAGGAGTAATTCGTACTCCTGACTGTTTTAGAATATCTATTGACTCTTTTAAATGAGTGTTAGACACCGTCATGCACTCCTTCCTTTAAATGATAACTTTCTTATATTTTAACGGAAATGTTCATAAGCTGTCAATACAACGATTTAATATCCTCTATTTAAGTTGATTTCATTCTGCACGGTTTTGCCTGCTTTAAACTTCTCTAGACTATCAAGCCAGATTTCCATGCTGCGATTAATATATTGATCGGTATGTCCAGATACGTGTGGGGTCATTGTGACATTTGTAGCTGTCCAAATCGGGCTTTCAGTCGCCAGCGGTTCCTCGGGGTAGACGTCGAGATAGAAATGGCGAATGGTTTTTTCAGCGATGACTTTTTCTAAAATGGCGCTTTCTATAGCGTTTCCACGACCGATGTTGATGAATACGGCGCTCTTCGGCAAAATATGGAAGAAGTCTTCATCATAGACGCCTGTCGTTTCTTTTGTTTTTGGTAGCACAGAAACGAAATAGTCAGCGGCGCGAATTACTTGTTTTAAGTCACGCATGGCGAAAGTTTTGTCAAAACCTTCTACTGGGTGGCCGGTTGTATTTAGTCCTACCGTTTGCATGCCAAACATTTTGGCGAATTTTGCGATTTGTGAGCCGATTGCTCCTGCGCCAGCAACGACGATTTTCTTATTGCCGAGCTCAACGACAGGGTGGGAAAACGCCCACTCTTTCTTTTTTTGAGCTTCATAAAAGTGTTGTAATTGCTTCACGTCATGCAACAAATAGCTCAGCACAAATTCTGCCATCGGGACAGCGTGAATGCCGCGAACATTTGACACTAAAATATTTTTTTCTAGAATAGCTTGCTTAGGTAAGCCGTCAACGCCCGCAGAAAAGACCATAATCCACTTTAGTGCGCTAGCTGCTTCAATAATTTCTGCTGTGATGTCACCGCCATATGTCACGATGCAGTCCACTTCATTAAGTTCCTTAAAGTTCTTTATTTCTTTTTCGTAATAAAATATATCGTTTGGATATGCTTCTTGCTGTTTTACTTGCCAATCTTCCGGTATCGTTAGCGTATATAAGATTTTCAAACAGCCCAGCCCCCTTTCTACTCTTTTAGTTTATGCTTTTTTTGAAAAAACGGCAATTAAGTTGTTCTTTCATGTTGCTGTTTTAAATTATTTCGCATAAAATGGACTAGATAAGCGGGATTCCGCGAAATTCAAAGGAGATGTCTAGATGGATCATTCAAAATCAGATGCTATACATAAGGAAGCAAAAAAACATATTGTTGGCGGCGTTAATAGTCCAAGTCGTTCGTACAAGGGCGTTGGTGGCGGTGTGCCGATTACGATGGAGCGAGCAGAAGGGGCTTATTTTTATGATGTGGACGGGAATAAATATATTGATTACTTAGCGGCTTTTGGCCCCATTATTACCGGCCATGCACACCCACACATTACAAAGGCGATTACAAAGGCTGCAGAAACTGGGGTTTTATATGGTACGCCAACTGTGCATGAAATTACATTTGCGAAAATGTTAAAAGAAGCGATTCCTTCTATGGAAAAGGTGCGCTTTACCAATTCTGGTACGGAAGCTGTCATGACAACGGTTCGTGTTGCTCGCGCCTATACTGGCCGAGATAAGATTATTAAATTCGGCGGGTCTTATCACGGACACTTCGATCTCGTTTTGGTGGAAGCGGGTTCTGGACCTTCAACACTAGGCACGCCTGATTCTGCTGGTGTGACAGAAGCGACAGCCAAAGAAGTCATTACCGTTCCTTTTAACAACGTCGAAGCTTTTAAAGAAGCTCTTGATGTTTGGGGCGATCAGGTGGCAGCGGTGCTTGTGGAGCCGATTGTCGGGAATTTCGGGATTGTCGGGCCAGAACCAGGATTTTTGAAAAAAGTAAATGAGCTGACTCATGCGGCGGGTGCGCTCGTGATTTATGATGAAGTGATTACGGCATTTCGCTTTATGTACGGCGGGGCGCAAGATTTGCTCCAAGTGAAACCGGATTTGACAGCGCTTGGAAAAATTATTGGCGGCGGCTTGCCGATTGGGGCGTATGGCGGGCGCTTGGATATTATGGAAACTGTAGCACCGCTTGGTCCGGCTTATCAAGCTGGCACACACGCTGGAAATCCCGCTTCCATTCTATCTGGCATTGCCTGCCTAGAAGTTTTACAAGAAGAAGGACTTTATGATCGTTTTGAAAAATACGGATCTAAATTGAAAAATGGTATTTTAAATGCTGCTGCAAAACACGGCATTACAATTACGATTAACCAAATTGTTGGGGCGCTGACGGTATTTTTCACCGATAAAACTGTGCGGAACTATGCAGATGCTGAACAAACTGACGGCGAACAATTTAGTCGTTTCTTTAAACTTATGCGTGAGGAAGGTATCTTACTGGCGGCATCGAAATACGAGGCTTGGTTTATTACAACGGCCCATACTGAAGCAGATATCGACGACACAATTGCGGCAACAGAGCGTGTATTTGCCATTATGGCCTCCGAAAAATGATTTTTATGTTACAAAATGAAAAATATGGTTATAATAAAGGTATTAAAAGATAAAAATCGCCCATTAGAAAGGAATCACCTACCATGAAATTTGGAGCTAGAATATTAAAAACTGGTATTGCTATAAGTTTAGCTTTATTTATTGCCGAACTTTTCCAGTCCCCCTCTCCTTCGCTGGCAGGAATTTCCGCCATATTTGCGATTCAACCGTCCATTTACCGCTCGTACCGAACTATTTTAGAGCGCGCGCAAGGAAATGTGATTGGTGCCATCATTGCCATTGTTTTTGGTCTATACATTGGAAATGACTTCATTTTGATTGGCGTAGCTTCCGTTATTTGTGTGGCGCTACTTCTGCAATTAAAACTAGAAAATACGATTGGCCTTGCTCTTGTAACACTTGTTATTGTCATGGATTCACCCGGAAATGACTTCCTTGAAATCGCCTTAATTCGTTTTGGTACAATCATGCTAGGGCTTGTTGCAGCATTTATCGTCAACTTAATTTTCATTCCACCAAAATATGAAGTGGCTTTGTATCAGCAAATTTACAATACGAACAATGAGATTATTAAATGGATCCGCTTAAATTTACGCCATGCCGCTGATTTTCCTTTACTAAAAAAAGATATGAACTGGATGCAGAAACAAATTGGGCAAATTCGTAATCAATATGAGCTTTATAAAGAAGAAAGAACTTTTTTAAAGCGAAATTCTGTTTCTAAAGGGCGTAAAATTGCTATCTACCGGCAAATGATTCTCTGCTCACAAAAAGGCTATGAACTTTTAAAAATTCAAAATCGCTACGAAAATGATTATTTACAACTTAATCCTGAAAAACAAGAGGTCATCAGACAGCAAATTGACTTTTTAGTAGATAAACATGAACAACTTCTACTCACATACATTGACCGCGTTGCCGTTGATACAGATTACTTGGAAGACCATTTGGCGCAAGATCCGAAAGAATTAATGGATTTATTTTTAAATGAAATGAAATCGGATGACCCGGAAAACAACACAGATGAGTATCACTTAATGCGCATTATCGCTTGCGTTTTTGCCTATCAGGAAGCAATCGACTATTTAGAAAAACTCATTCATAGTTTTAAAATCCGCCATACGGATGAGAATAAAATTGATATTAGTGTGACGGAAGAGTAATGGATAAAAAGCATAAATCTAGTAACACTACCATTTAGGTAATGGACTTTACTAGATTTATGCTTATTTTTATCCGCTTTATTTTACTTGGAATCACATACTTATTAGCCATGTAAAGCGAACAAAAAGACGCCAAAAAAAAGACGTTGCCCAAACCTTATTAACAAACAGGTTTAGGCAAATGCGTCTTTTTTTCAACGGTATTCTTTGTACTTTTCATACCAAATATCAATATAGTCCTTCGAAAAAGGTCCTTTTTTATCCAAAATCCAGTGACTCAAAATATCTACGTTATTGCGTAAAATTCGGTCGATGGCATCAGGATATTTCATTTGGCGACGATGCTGCTCGTATTCACCTTCATCAAGTAAATGGAAACGTCCGTCAGGAAAAACTTTAATATCTAAGTCATAATCAATATACTTTAACGCTTCCTCATCGACCGCAAAAGGCGTTCCTAGATTACAATAATGGTACAGGCCATCTTCCCGTATCATTGAAATCACATTAAACCAATAATCGCTATGAAAATAGCAAATTGATGGCTCTCTCGTTACCCATTTTCGCCCGTCAGATTCCACGACAAGTGTATGATCATTTCCCCCGATAATAACATTTTCCGTTGCTTTTAGCACAACTGTTTTTTTCCAAGTACGATGAAGTTTACCGTTGTGTTTGTAGCTCTTAATCTGGATAATTTCTTTCTCTTTTGGCAAGTACATACACACTTTCCTACTTTCTTCATGTACTAGAAGCTGTTATTCACAAATCATTATAACATAACAAAACAACGCAAAAAACAATAAACTACGGAAAATCATCTTTTTTGATTAAAAAAGTAAAATCCGTGCAGAAAGTTCCATTTAAAGTGGGAAAATCATTTTTATTTGAGCTTATACGAGTAATGTCCGTCCACCATCAACCACAATCGTCTGCCCGCGAATCATATCTGCATGGCTGCTCGCAAGAAACATGACTGTGCTGACTAAATCTTGAAGCTCCACCATGCGCCCCGCCGGAGTCCTACTAATCGCATCTTCGATTAACTCCGCTTTATTCGGAAAATGTTCCAGCGCGTCCGTTTCAATCAAGCCACCTGAAACCGTGTTAACTGCTATTCCGTAAGGCGCAAGCTCAACCGCCAAGTAACGCGTGAGCGATTCAACCGCCGCCTTAGAAACGCCAACAGTCGTATAATTATCCAAATAACGAATCGAACCAATTGAGCTTAACCCAATGATTTTCCCGCCGCCAGTTTCCTGCATCATCTTAGCCGCTTCTTGACTAGCGAACAAAAAGGCACGCGCATTAATATTCATCGTCCAGTCCCAGTGCGTTTGTTCAAGCTCCATCAGCGGTTTCAAGACGCCGCTAGCCGCATTGCTCACAAAAAGGTCAAGTCGTCCAAACGTCGCTTTAATTTCAGCAAACATCGCGCGCGTTTTTTCAACATCGCCAATATTCGCACGGAAAAGCTCACATTTTCTGCCAAGTTTTTCAATTTCCGCCTGCACCTCTTCGGCTTTTTTACGACTCCGCGCAAAATTTACCGCCACATCATATCCTTCTTTTGCAAGCTGAATCGCGATTTCACGACCAAGCCCGCGACTACTTCCAGTCACTAAAGCTACTTTATTCATTCCAAATCCCCTTTTCTCTCAATAAAACTTTGCCACATTTTTTGGTATGGCACGGGAAACGCAAGCCGCTGCATCTCCTCTTCTGAAACAAATTTCACCTTGTCTTCTGGCTTACCGCCAGTAAGTTTAGCCGTCAAAACGTCCACTTCCCACACCAAATGCGAAAAAATATGCTTCACATGCGGTAGCGATTCTTGAAGTTCAACTTCTAAACCATATTTTTTTAGGAAAGCAAGTTTTACCATTTCACTATTGGCATTTGCTTTTACTTCCACAGTTGGAAACTGCCATAAATTGGCTAGCAGTCCTTCTGACGGGCGCTGTTCAACTAAAATGCGGTCATTTTGCCGGACAACAATTGCCAGCAGATGAATTTTTTTCGACTTCACTTTTTTTATTTTAACTGGATAGTCCAGTTCCTTCCCATTTTTGTGCGCTGAACAAAACGGTTGCAGTGGGCAAAGTAGGCACATTGGCTTTTTCGGTGTGCAAACTAACGCGCCAATTTCCATTAAGCCTTGGTTGAAAGACGCAGGATCAATTGGGTCAATTAAATCATACAGCACCGTTTCAAAAATCTTTCGCGTACTTGGTTTCATAATGTCCGCATCAATTTCGCATACGCGCGACATGACACGCATAACATTCCCATCAATTGCGGGTTCCGCTTTCTGATAGGCGATACTTAAAATTGCGCCGGCAGTATATGGGCCAACCCCTTTTAGACTTAAAATGTCCTTTAACGTGTCTGGCACTATTCCCTCATGTTCTTCAACAACTTGACGCATCGCCGCCTGCAAATTGCGGACACGTGAATAATAACCGAGCCCCTCCCAAATTTTAAGAATCGCATTTTCATCTGCATAAGCAAAGTCTTCCATCGTTTCAAATTGCGTCATAAATCGCGTGAAATAAGGGATAACCGTGTCCACCCGCGTTTGTTGTAGCATGATTTCTGACACCCAAATCCGGTACGGGTCAGTGTTCTCACGCCAGGGAAGTATCCGTTTATTGGCTAAGTACCAATCGATTAGCGCTTGTCTGAAAGCTTCAGTTTGTTTTTTATCAAAGTATGTATTTGTCATTCGTTCACCTAAATTTCTCATAAAATTCTAATGCTCCGCACTTTCGATGTGTAGTATAATGAAAACATGGGAATAGATTAATGGTTAAGCTTTTTCTATTATACAGAAGCTAGCTTTTTTTGAACAGCACTCTGCTTGTAAAGGCTTAGCTGACAGAGTAGTAATTACTCACCCACACACTTTAGTCGCAGGAAGATGCCGCTTGGTTTGTTAAGTGACTCTTTCTAACTTCTTGGAGGAGGAAAGCATTTGGACACAGGCACACATGTTGTTATGGGGATTGCACTTGGGGCTCTCGCAACAATTGACCCTGTAGTTGCAAGTAGTACTCATGCTACAATGGGTATCATGGCAGCAACAATTATTGGTTCTCAAATTCCTGATATTGACACTGTATTAAAACTTAAAAACAATGCGGATTATATTCGTAATCACCGGGGGATTACACATTCCCTTCCGATGCTCGCGATTTGGCCGCTCTTAATTTCAACTGTACTTTACTTTATTTTTCCGGCAGCAACATTTTTACACTTGCTCTTATGGAGCTTTATAGCAGTCGGGTTACACATTTTCGTCGATATTTTTAATGCATACGGGACGCAAGCGGTTCGACCATTTAAAGACACTTGGGTCGCATTTGGTTTCATCAACACATTTGATTGGTTTATTTTTGGATCACATGTCGTTGCGATTATCATCTGGCTACTCGGTGCTCCTGCTGGTCCAACATTCTTTACGCTTTACGGAATCCTCGCGCTTTATTATGTCGCACGCGCAGTTACACAGCACATGATTAAACATGCCGTCAAGAATTTAATTCCTGATGCCGAAGAAATCATCATCGCTTCAACGATTCATTTCTTCCAGTGGCGTGTCGCTGTGACAACGAAAGAACATTATTATGTGGGACGTGCTTTCAAACGAAACATTTCAGTTTATGAAAAGTTTGATCGCTTACCCGTTCCAAATAATGAAATCATTCGTTCTGCGAAACAAGATAAAAACTTGGCCGCTTTTGTCTCCTTTTCAAAAGTGTATAACTGGAGAATCGAAGAAAAGTTAGATGCCACGTATGTCACGTTTACGGATTTGAGATACCGTAGCAACGGGCACTATCCGTTTGTTGCCGTTGTTCGTCTAGACGATGATATGAATATCTTATCATCTTACACGGGCTGGATTTTCTCTGATGAAAAACTTCAGAAGAAACTCACCCCAGTAGCTGTGTAACTTTAACCTCATAAACAAACCCCAGCTGTTACAATAACAGCTGGGATTTTTATTTAAAATTTATTTACCAGTACTCCCAACACCACCAGCGCGTGACTCATTTGTCACATCGTCCACGTCAGCAACGAGATATTTTGTGAAAATACCTTGGGCAATTCGCTCACCTTGTTCAATTTTAACACTAGCTTCGCCAATGTTTCGCATCGCAATTCCAATGTTTCCGTCATTCGAAGGATTCCCGTAATAAGATGCATCAATGATTCCTGTGTTATTTGATAAATTAAGTCCGCGTTTAATTCCAATCGAGGAACGCACGTAAACACTTAACACCTCATCAGCTTGCATGTAGGTCTTCACGTCTGTCCAGAAAACGTGCTGGCTCCCCGGGTGTAGTGTCACTTCTTCATTGGAGAAAAAGTCATACCCAGCTGACCCTTTATCTGAGCGAACGGGCAGTGTAATCGTTTGATTCAAAAATACTCGATTAGCATCCTTGACAACTTCAAAACCTCTTATTTTCATTTAAACTCTCCTTTATTTTCTCGAACTCACATGATGAAGCACAGCTCCGTGGCGTTCAATTTGTTGTTTGACATATTCATAAGCATATTCAGGTCCGCGGTACGGATAACCTGCTTTCGCATAAGAACTTTCAAAATCCGACCAAAGCATTTCCACCCAAAAGAGCGCTTTTTCTTTGTCTAAACTCGGATTTTTCGCTTGAAGCAATTGTACGAGTTCTTCTACATATTCATTCAATCTTGCTCCACCTCTTCAAAATCAATTTCATTTTCGGCTAGATAAGTTTGTATTGTATCATATTGAAAGCCTTTTTGCATGAGTGACTGAATGGTTTTTTGTTTCGCCTTCTTCGGACCAAGTCGTTTATTTTTCCGCATCAGCTTTTCAAGCTCTGCACCGAGAATTGCTTCGTCACTATTTTCATCTAAATCCGCTGTTGCGATGGCTGCCGCTTCTTTTGCAAGCTCGACGGTATAGCCTTTTTGCATTAAATCGGTCACAATTTTTTGTGTTAAAATTTTACGTGATGTCCGCTTGCCGCGGCGCGCAATTTTTGCTGCTTCTTTATTCGCGTTTTCTAATTGCATATCACTTGTATAAAACGGAAGTGTTTCGGCAATGAGTTCGCGCGTGATGCCTTTTTCAATGAGTTCGCGTTCAATTTTACCTTTTCCTTTTGTTGTCGTTTTCATTTGCGTTCTAATATACAGTTTCGCGAACTCGGCGTCATCTAAATAGTTCATTTCCACCAATTTTTGAATGACACTCGAAATATGTGCTTCTGAAATTTCCTGTTTTTTCAAATAGTCACGCACTTCTTTTTCTGACCGAACGCGGTGCGCTAAAAATTGAATGGCTTTATTTAAGCCTTTACGGACTTCATCTTCCTCGACGATTTTATCTATTAATTCATTGGTTAGCGGCATTTCTTTTTTTAGTTGAAATTTCACTAATACGGCTTCGTCTACACTGAATAAATAGTTTTCATCTACAAAAATGTTGTAACGTTCTTTGTTTTTTTGTTGGGCTTGAATCGCAGTTATTTTCATCAAAAAACCTCCTCTTCCATTGTATCACAGTTTTTATTTGAAGAAAGTGGGAATAGAACTAAGTAAAGAGGTGAGCCGATTATGAAAATTTTAATTGCCGGCGGAACTGGTTTCGTCGGGCGCCATTTAACGCATGACTTTGAAAAGACGATGGATGATATTTATATTTTGACGCGCGGCAACCAAGCCGATTATGCGAATGTCCATTTTATTAACTGGCTAACAGATGAAACCCCGCTTCCTGATTTAAAAGAACACGTTTTTGATGCGGTTATCAATTTAGCTGGTGTTAGTTTAGCCGACGGGCGCTACACGGAAGAACGAAAACGCGCCATTGTTTCGAGTCGCGTGGAAGCAACAGCCGCACTCCTAGCAATTGTTCGCAAAATGAATGTCCGACCAAAAGTATGGATTAATGCGAGCGCAATTGGCGTCTATCCTTCTTCTAAAACTGCCATTTATAGCGATTCCGAAGAAACACCTATGAGCCGTACCTTTTTAGCACGCACTGTTCACGAGTGGGAAGAAACGGCGATAAAAGCCGAACAATACGGCATTCGTGTTGCATTCGCCCGCTTTGGCCTCATTTTAGGAACAGACGGCGGTGCGTTTCCGATTTTCGAAAAAGCCTTCCGAAATTTCTTCGGTGGACGCTTCGGCAGCGGAAAACAATGGTATTCTTGGATCCACATTGACGACGTTATCTCTGCTATCCGCTTCATCATTCAAAAGGAAGAACTAGATGGCGCCATCAATTTGGTCGCTCCGCACCCCGTCCAAGAGAAAAAATTCGCCGAGCTACTTGGGAAGAAATTACATCGTCCGTACAAAACTCCCGTTCCTAAAAGAGCCATTAGACTCGCACTTGCGGATAAAGCTGCGATGATTTTAGATAGTCAACGCGTGTATCCAGATAAACTACTCGCCCATCATTTCGAGTTCACATTTAACACGCTAGAAGAAGCTTTGGACGATTTAATAAATGAAGAGGCGTAGCGCTTTGCTACGCCTCTTTATTATTCTTCGAACTCAGAAAGCGGGACTTCTAAAATTATTTGATTGTGGGATAATTGGCGTTTTTTCCCTACTAGAAGCATGAGTTGTAACATTGTAAAGGCAATGGAACTCCGTTTTCGGTAGGCGACAAATTTTTGCACCCAGACGTTGACGTATTTTGCCTTGTAGTTTCTAAGCCCTTTAAATCCGTAGAAACCTTGACTGTAGCGGTAAACAAGTCCCGCCATACGTTCGCCGAGAAACGCGTATTTGGATTCGCCGACATTGGCGAGTGGCGCCATCCCCATATTGAAAACTTGATAGCCATTTTCTTTCGCATCTTCAAACAAATTGATGAAGAGGAAATCCATAATACCTGATGGTGCTTCTTTGCCGTAGCGCATTAAATCAATCGAGGAAAGTTCATCGTTATAAGCAGGCATCATGGACGCAAAGGCGATGATTTTTCCAGCTTCATTTCTAGCAACCGCAACCCCCGCTTGTTCTAAATAATAGGTGTCGAAAAAGCCTAGAGAAAAACCTTTTTCCGTACGACCGTCTAGCCATTCATTGGATATTTTACGCAGCGTATTCCAAACATCAGAGCTAAACGGCGCTTCGAGAATCTCAAATTGATAGCCTTCGCGTTCAAATTTGTTCATTAAAGCGCGCTCCCCCTTTTTCTTTTTCCCAGAAAGAGAGAAGTTGGTGACATCAACGTAACCTTCCTCGCCTAGTTTAATAAAGTCAAAACCAATTTCGTGTAAGTATGGCAACATGTCCCCGCGGACTTCATAAAATACGGGGCGATAGCCGAACAAATCCGCTTTCTCAAGCAGTTCTAAAATGGCCGCATCACGCCGATTTGGATCCCCCGTAGGTTCGCCCATAATCACCATTTTATCGGCGATAATTCGGAAGCCAAAAAGGACGTCGCCATCTTGTGCCCAAAATAGCAATTTGTCGCGCAGAAACATGGTGTGGCTTACTTCATTGCCGCCCCACTTCTCTAAATGGGCGCGCACTTTTTCGGCTTCAAAAGGGCTGCCAAATTTTTCCTCGGATTGCGAGAAATAAATGTAGATGGCTACTAGGCAGATGACCGCGATGAGCATGCCGATGAAGCCGGTTACCCACACGTGTTCAGACGCAATTTCCAAGTATTCCGGAATTTGCTTTTTATGTTGGATGTTCGGCGAATTGTAAATACCGATGATAACATATCCGGCTAGGCAGGCAATAAAGATGACCGCATCCATGATGATTTTACTCCACGTGTACACAAATTTTTCACGGTAAAATTCTTTTCTCGCTAAATACACGCACAGCAAAATGATGCCAAGGAAAATCGCTTGTTTGATGGAAAATACACGCGCCAAGGTGTTGAAAATCGCGCAGCCTAGTATGATAATCGTTGTGATGTAGGCTTTTTTCGTTTTGCTTTCAATAGCTCGACCTAGGCCAAGCAGCAGAAAACCAAACGCGACGTTTGTAACCTGGGAGATGAACAGAAAACCAAAAGGCATGAGTTTATACAAAAATGGGACGTGGTAGATCGCAAATGGTGCAACAGAAGAAATAACGAGCAGTAAACCGCTGAAATAAACGAAAATAATAAGGAAACGATGCGCTAGTTTTTGTAAAAATAGAAAGGGTAAATTTTCTAAATAATCGTTAAATCGTTTGCCGGCTTTTTGTACGAAGAAAAATAAGCCTGCGATAAATGGGACAATGTAGTAAAAGATTCGGTAAAACAACAACCACACGAGTGCCAGTTCTTCTGAAACGCCTAGCTGCCCGAGGCCGTAAAGCATGACTAAATCAAATGTGCCGACACCGCCTGGAACCATTGAAATAATCCCAATAACAGAAGCGATGACGAAAAGTGGAAATACTTTCATCAAATCGACTGGTTCATTCATTAAAAAGCCAATGATGACAAAACAACCAAATGCAAAGCCCCATTCTAAAAGCGATGCAGAAATTAATGTCAACTCACGTTTTAGCGGCAAGTCTTCAAACAGCGACTTGCTTTTCCATTTGGTGACTGTAAATAAAATCGGAAAATAAAGTCCGCCGCCAAGAAGCCACGGCCAGTAGCTGATAAAATGATTCGCAAAATTTGGAATGGCCAGTGTTGTAAGGCCAATTAAACAGTAAATGGATAGTCCAGAAACTAAAAATAATGCTATTTTTGAAATCGCAAGTAAAATTTCTTTGTGTGATGCATTTTTCCCGTAAAAACTAGCGCGTAAAGAAGCGCCCAAAACGCCGCCAAAACCACCAATATTGGTGAATGTATTTGTAATCCAGCCTGAGGAGACAACGTGCATCGCTGAAAATTTCCCCGGTAAAAGTTTGACGATGACAAAATCATAAATAAGCATCGGCGTTACGGCAACTAGCCCGACAATGACCATAATAAAAATACTCTCCGGGCTTTGTGAAGTTAAATTTTGCTTGAGTGAGCTATAATCGACGGTCGTTAAAATGTTGATGACCTCGTAAATGACGAATAACATAATAAGAGAAACAAAGACGATTTTGACAATCTTACTATTTCTCTGGAAAAAATCATAGGCTTGTAGTAATTTTTCTTTCATTTCCATTCTCCTTCGCTTGTCAAAGAATTAACGCTTTCTTTTCCCAATTCGTTTTCGAAGCGTTGGTACGCTATACATCACAATAACGCCCAAACAACCACTTAAGGTGTTTAAAATCACATCGTCTATATCCGTTGAACGACCAGTTGGTAGCATAATACCATCAAAACCGGTAATCAGTGTTGTTTGTGCAAATTGAACGAGCTCAACCGTACAAGATGTAAGAAATACAACTAAAATGGCCATGCTTGCCCTTTTACAAATTTTAAAATAAAGTAAAAAGAAAGAAAGTGGTGCAAGAAGCAAAGCATTTCCTACAATTTGAATGATTGTCGGCATTGTCGGTAAAGTTTGTCTAACCGTATTTTCGATTGTTGTAAAAGGCTTGAGGTTAATCATATCCGTTTGAATGTAAAAATTCCCTATGTAAGTACTGCTAACAAAATCCCCCAAAGCAATGTACATAACAAGATGGTGTAATACAAACACGTATAAAATAAAAACAATAAACCAAACAAAATCAATACTCGTCTTTAAAACAGCTTTTTTTGTTAAAATAAAAGTAATGATAAGTAAAAACAATCCATTTGCGGCTGAATTAATGAGCTCGGGTCTGCTCCCAAATTGGAGCGCTAGTGTAATCCCGTACCCGAGATATAAAATCGGAAGGCAAAGGACAAGATATTTTAAATTTCGTGCTTGCATTAAAAAGGTTCACGCCTTCCAAATTTTTTCTATACGTCTAGTGTAGCAGATAGGTCCCTTCTTGAAAAGCGTTCCCACGTATATTCTAGCTTACATTTTTGCAAGCCTAAAATTAATTAAAAAATCTAGTTGACCTTGACGTAACGTTAAGGTTTACAATATGAATACGGAGGTGGTTGGAATTGGAATACACAATTCAAAAGGTGGCGAAACTAGCTGGTGTAAGTGCACGTACACTACGCTATTATGACGAGATTGGGCTTTTAAAACCGGCAAGGCTCTCGACAAGTGGCTACCGAATATACGGGCAACGGGAGCTTGATTTGCTACAACAAATTTTGTTCTATCGTGAGATGGATCTGGCTCTTCCTGAAATTAAAGCGCTCGTCACGGACCCTACTTTTCAGCCAAAAGAGGCTCTAAAAAGTCACCGGCAGGAACTCCTTCGTAAAAAAGAACGACTTGATGCGTTGATTCGAAATGTCGAGAAAACGCTTGAAAACATGGAAGGAATGGTGAACATGTCTGACAAAGAAAAATTTGAAGGATTTAAGAAAGATTTAATTGAAAAAAATGAAGCAAAGTACGGCGATGAAATTCGTGAAAAATACGGCGACGAAACGGTCGATGCGAGCAATGCGAAAATGATGAACCTTTCGGAAGATGATTTTGCGAAGATGGAGGCGTTAAATGACAAGCTATTTGACTTGTTGGAACGCGTAAAAACGGATGCGACCTTGCAGGAAGACATCTATTTGGCTCATAAAGAATGGCTCTCCTTCTCTTGGCCAGATTATTCGGAAGAAGCACACATTGGTCTTGTGAACATGTATGTGGACGACGATCGCTTTAAAGCTTACTATGACAACCGCGGCGGAGCTGGAACTGCCGAACGACTTCGCGATGCTGTCATGGCTTCACTTTAGGAAAAAATCCCACTTTCAGTTTGAAAGTGGGATTTTTGGTGTCTTAACGCTTTTTATGGTATCTTTTGTATAGTAAACTTTATGGAGGATTTTATATGGCAAAAAAATCAACGGATAAAAAACTGCTCATTAAAATTTCGGTGGCAGTTGTGCTCGGACTTTTAGCTTTTGATGCGATTATTATTTGGGCATTAATGCAGTAAATTTTAGGAGGAAAAATATGAAAAAGTGGTTGCTCATTATCCCCTTTTTATTTATTTTAGGTGGGATTCCATTTGCAAATCGAATTTACCCACTTATCTTTGGAATTCCATTTGTTTTAGCTTATATTGCGGCGGGTGTTATTCTGTCCTCTATCATTTTGTTTCTTTTGTATAAATGGGAACAAAACGGGGAGGATAATTTATCATGACGGCGCTTTTTATTATTTCGGCCTTTTTTATTTTAACGATTATTTTAGCAATTCGCGCGAAGCAAAAACAAAAAATGACACTTGAAAATTGGGCGGTCGGGAACCGAAGCTTTAATACTGTATTTGTCTTTCTTTTAACGGCGGGTGAAGTGTATACGACGTTCTCGTTTTTAGGTGGGAGCGGCTGGACGTATTCGAAGGGGATTTCAGCGGTTTATGTGATGGTTTACATTGCGCTTTCTTATGTTTCGTCTTATTTCTTACTTCCGCTTATTTGGTCTTATGCGCATGAGCATCGCCTTGTTTCACAGTCTGACTTTTTTGCTAAAAAATATGATAGCAAATGGCTTGGCGTTATCGTGGCTATCGTGGGCGTTATCGCGATTATTCCCATTATCGTCATTCAGCTAAAAGGGCTTGGCATCATAGTTTCGCTCACATCATATGGAAAAATCCCAATGAATGCTGCGATAATAATCGGAACGCTCGGCATCATTTTATATTCCGTTCTTTCAGGAATTCGCGGCGTTGCTTGGATTTCCGTTTTAAAAGATTTTATGATTTTATTTGTCATTGTGTTTATGGGAATTTATTTGCCACTTCACTATTTTGGCAGTTACGGCGAACTTTTCACACAAGTAGCTGCAATTAAGCCAGAACTGCTAACATTTCCAGAAACCACTTACACGGTAACTTGGTTTATTAGTACTGTTCTCTTTTATGTGCTCGGTTTTTATATGTGGCCGCAAGTTTTCGCGTCTACGTTTACCGCAAAAAACGCAAATACTTTCCGTAAAAATGCGATAATCAGCCCAATTTACACGCTCATGCTATTATTTGTCATTTTCATCGGATTTACAGCCGTCATTAAAGTGCCCGGCTTGCAAGGTGACGAAAGCGATCTTGCACTCATTCAGCTCGCCATTCAAAGCTTTAACCCGTTTTTCGTGGGTATCATTGGGGCGGCGGGCATGCTCACCGCACTTGTGCCGGGTTCGATGCTCTTAATGACAGCGAGTACCTTATTTTCTAAAAACATTGTCTTTGGGTTAAAAGGAAGCTACAACGAGGCGCGTGTCGCAAGGCTGTCCAAACTTTTCGTGCCGCTTCTTGGCGCCCTTTCTTGCGTGTTCGTTTTCCAAGGTGGCAATGCGCTTGCAGCGATTCTTCAAGTGGGCTACAGTCTCATTGTGCAGCTTTGTCCGGCGCTCTTTGCAAGTTTGATGAAGCGCAATCCAGTGACAACGGCCGGCGCCATTTCAGGAATTGCAACGGGGATTTTAATTACCATTTTTGTCAGCAATTACAGCATGACGCTTGCGACGATTTTCCCTGACTTGCCGCGCACAATTAGCGATATTAACATTGGCTTCCTGCCACTACTGGCAAATATTCTCGTCACTTTTATAGTTAGCGCATTCACGAAAAAGGAGAATTTTCGGCATTAAAAAAAACTTGGCATGATTACCAAATTTTGACTACTTTTCCAAAAATATTTCTACGTTTGACCCAACCATTTACAAAGCCATGGTTATTCGAAATTTGAAATTCCATTTCATTATTGCGCGAACGCACGGCAGAAATCAGGTGCGTATAGTAGTTCCCTTTTACTTTACAAAAAACGATTGTTTTCGGTTCTAATAAAGTGTGTTCATTCACCGGTTCTAAACTAACTGGCTGATTTGACTTAATGATGGGCAACATAGAATTACCCGCTTCTTTGTACTTCTCGATGAACTGGCCATTTTGAAGTAAGGAAGCGATGTAGCTTGCCTTGGACATAGATTCTCCCTCCTTTTCATGTCTAAATGTAACACATAGCCTACAGTTTGTAAACAAAAAAAAGCTGATTCCGCGGGGGATCAGCTTTTTACTTTTTTCTTTTGATTTGATTTTAGCGACAGCTTCACGACACACTCCACGTGGCTTGTCATCGGGAACATGTCGACCGGCTGCAAATACCGAATGCGATAGCGTTTTTCGAATAAAGCTAAGTCGCGGGCTAACGTAGAAGGATTGCATGACACATAGACAAGTTGCTTCGGACGAGCGCTTAAAATGGCTTGCGTTAAACTTGCATCAAGTCCAGTTCGCGGCGGGTCAACAATGATTGCGTCAGGCGCGTAGCCTTCACTTCGCCAATTTTGGAAGACTTCTTCTGCCGTTCCAGTCACATAATGTGCGTTTGTAATTCCGTTTTTCACCGCATTGTTTTGCGCATCTAAAACGGCTTCACGGACCACGTCCATGCCGCGTACTTCTTGTACTTTTTGAGCGAGCGAAAGCCCAATTGTGCCCACGCCGCAATACGCATCGACAATTTTTTCATCGCCAGTTAGCGTAAGCGCTTCTGAAACTTCCTCGTATAAACGATTCGTTTGCTTCGGATTGAGCTGGAAAAAGGCACGTGCCGATAAATCAAAATGAAGCTCTTTAAGCGCCTCTTCAATGCTTGCCTTTCCATCTAAAAGAAGCGTCTTATCTCCAAAAATTAGAGACGTCTTATCAGAATTGATGTTTTGCATGATTGATACAATTTCTGGGTGGCACGCCTTAATTTCTGTTAGGATTTCTTGTTTTTTCGCAAATTTTTCGCTTGTCGTCACAAAAACAAGTTGCACCTCATCCGTTTCAACGCCCACGCGGACAACAATTGTGCGGATGAATCCTCGGCCGGTTGCTTCGTCATACGCGGATATCCCGTATTTCGTAAGCAAATCGCGCACCGAATTCGTGATTTCAACCGTCCGCTCATCTTGTACGAGACAATCACTTGTTGGCACAAGTTCGTGTGAATCCGCACCAAAAAGACCTGTCACGATAGCGCCGTCTTGATTAGTTCGCGCTTGAAATTGGCTTTTATTGCGGGACCGGAACGGGTCTTCCATACCAATTGTATCGCGAATTTTCATTTTGTCGGTATTGAACGTTGTATGTTTCTTCAGCGCTTGAATTAAAATATCTTTTTTAAACTGTAGTTGCGCCGAATAGGATACGTGTTGCAACTGACAGCCCCCACATGCTTCGTATACGGGACAAGGCGCGACAACCCGATTGGGTGATGGTTTTCTGATTTTACGCACCACGGCTTCACTGTATTTTGGCGCTGTTTTAGTCACTTTTACGACGACCTCTTCATCCGTCAGTGCGCCTTTAACAAAAATAATAGTTCTTTTAAAATATCCGATTCCTTCGCCGTTAATTCCCATTTTTTTGATGGTGAGTGGGAATTCTTGTCCGACCTTGATTTGCGCTTCGCTCAACATGCTCTCCTCCATTCATTCTTTCTTATACTACCAAAAATTGCGAGTTTTGTCATGGCTGTTTTTAGCTAAAATTTGGTACAATAGCCATATCAGCCTTGGTTTTACTGAACGAAGGAGGCTTTTTGAAAGGATGGAAAAAAACGTGATTGTACTTGCTGGAATGATTGGCGCTGGTAAAAGCAGCTATACGGAGCTGATTGCAAAGGAACTTGGTTCAAAGGCATTTTATGAGAGTATTCAAGATAATCGTATTCTTGAAATGTTTTATAGCGACCCGAAACGCTGGGCTTTTGCGCTACAAATTTATTTTTTAAATACGCGTTTTCGTAGCATTAAACGCGCCCTTTTAGATCAAAATAATGTTTTAGATCGCAGCATTTATGAGGATGCGCTTTTCACGAAAATTAATTTTGAGGACGGGAATATTTCGGAGCCGGAAATGGATACGTATTTGGATTTACTGGACAACATGATGGAAGAGATTAGTACGCTTCCGAAAAAGTCGCCTGATCTGCTCATTTATTTGCGCGGAAGTTTAGAAACGGTTTTAAAACGCATTAAACTGCGCGGACGTCCTTATGAGCAAATTGAGCTTAATCCCGCCTTGCTGGACTATTACACCACCTTGCATGCGCGTTATGATGACTGGTTTGACGCTTACGATCATAGTGACACGCTTGTTGTCAACATTGACGAAATTGATATCCACAATGAAGCGGATGCGGTTTATTTTATGGACTTAATTCGCGCTAAGCTAAATGAAATTCGGTCATAAAAAAAGGACTGGCGATAAAATCGCCAGTCCTTTTTAATTGATTTCGCCGACTGCTCTTCTCTGTTTTAAAATGAGAAGTGTCGCATTGATTTCGCCGCCAATCATTAAAATAATGCCTGTCAGATAAAACCATAACATTAAAATAATGATGACACCGATACTGCCGTATGTCGCTGAATAGTTGCCAAAATTATTGACGTAAAATGCAAAACCCATTGATGTAAGCGACCATCCGACTGTTGAAAAAAGCGCACCTGGTAAGATTTTAAACAAATGATTGCGCTTCGCTGGTGCAACCCAATATAAAAATGTAAAAACAACAAAAATAACAATGACTGTTACTAACCAGCGAATATTATTCCAGAAATCTATGACCTCAGGTGAAACATGCAGATGGTCAAAAACGAACAAGCCAATTTGTTGACCGAATACAAGTAAAATTAACGTGATTGCAACCGTTGCTAACATCGCGAGTGTAAAAACCATCGATACAAAACGCTTGATGAAATAATTACGTCTGTCGCTTACACTGTATGCTTTGTTAAGTGCTTTTGTGACAGCATTCATACCATTTGAAGCTGACCAAAGTGTCCCAATAATCCCAATCGATAGCAACCCACCGTTTCGGTTTGAGAGCAACGAATCTAAATTGCTTTCTAAAAAGTTAATAATTTCTTTTGGAGCGAACTCTTGAATTAAATTAAAAACAGCATCTTTATCTATATTTAAATAGGCGAGTAATGTCGCCGCAATTAAAAGCATCGGAAAGATTGAAAAAAGCATATAATAGGCTAGCTGTGCGGCACTTCCAGAAACATCATTCTTTCCAAAACGCTCGATAATAATGCGGATAAAACGATATAGCGGGTGCCTCGTTAGCATTTTTAGCATAAAAAATTCCTCCTTCCAACCATTTTTTCTAGTCCTTTAAAATTCGCGCACCATGTTATTTTATGATAAAATGCTTTTTATTACGAATAAAAAGGGGCCAAACCGTATGAATTTAGAAAATCCCTCTCAAGAAAATGTGGATTTTATGTTAAAAGAGATTACTTCCAAACTAAAAATGGTAAACAGCGGTGTATTTGAAAATTTAAAACTCGAAAACATTCATTATGATAGATTGCTCGATTTATATACGTTAATTCACCGCAAAAAATTGATTAGCCCTAGGGAAATGCAATTATTTGCTGAAGAATTAAGCTTCATTCGTATTTAAGTAGTTTTCCGCAAAATCAACAAATTCTTTTAAATCGAATATTTTAGACGGGGCGAGCGCAATTTCTTTTTTGTGGCTCCCCTTTTCTTTTTCAAAAACTTCGCCGATTTTTAAGAACACTTCGCTGTTGTAATTCTTTTCTTCAAACATTTGGATAACCCGCGCATTGTTTTTAAGCAGTGTCGCTCTATTCATTTTATTTGCGACTTTGTTTGACCGTTCTTCTGCCAAATGAAGCGATGTGTTTGAATCATTATCAACACCGAACAAAACGATTTTACTACCTGTTATTTGATACAGCTTCCCTAAAGGAGAATTTTCCCCAAAACCATGTTCTAAAGAGTGATTTTCGAGGATTTCTGCCGCGTGTTTCCCCCAAGCTGTGAAGGAATAAAAGGGGTGATTGCTCCTTGACACTTCTGGAAGTGCTCGGAAAGTTTCTGCGATAACACCCATTTTATAGCTCGGTGTTCGGTTTGGATCAAAGACTGGCATTGTTTCTCTGATTTCTTCCCACCATTCTTTTGGTACTGGAGGGTTTTCCCAATTTTCCGGGTCGGACAAGCCTCCTGTTTGAGCAGGCATGACAATCGTTCCACTTTTCGTTATAACCGTTTGCAGTGCATCAATAAGTGTAATAGCACCGCCACAAATCCAGCCAGCTTGTGACATGGAGGCGTGAAAAATAATCGTGTCCCCTTCTTTTAAGCCGGCTTCTCTAAATTCAGTGAGCAAACGTTCTTTAGTGAATGGGACTTTTGTTCTTTGTATTGTAAGCTTCTCCCCCATTTTATCCCTTCTTTCTTAAAAAACTGCAACATGTGTATGTTGCAGTTTTGTCTTTAGTCGTTTTCACCTTGATAAGTCAAAATTTCTGGACCATTTTTTGTAATCGCAATCGTATGTTCATATTGCGCAGAAAGTGAGCCATCAACAGTTCGAGCTGTCCAGCCATTATCGTCCATTTTAGCACGCCAATCACCAATATTTACCATTGGTTCAATTGTAATTACCATGCCTTCTTTTAAGCGAGGTCCTTTACCGGGTTGTCCGTAATGTGGGACTTCTGGTTTTTCATGTAATGTTGGGCCAACACCGTGACCGATGAAATCACGTACGACACTTAACTTTTCGTTTTCGACATACGTTTGAATGGCATGACCGATGTCGCCAATTCGATTTCCGACTTGAGCTTGTTCAATTCCAAGATAAAGTGATTTGCGCGTTACTTCCATTAAGTGCTTCACTTCGTCGCTCACTTCACCGACAGCATAAGTCCAAGCTGAATCTGCAAGCGCTCCGTGATAATTCACGACCATATCAACCGTCACTATATCGCCTTCTTTTAAAGGGGTTTTGCGCGGAAAACCATGGCAAATTTCATCATTAATGCTTGCACATGTCGCATACTCATATCCTTCAAAGCCTTTTTGTTCCGGAGTAGCTCCTTGGCTTTTTAAAAACTTTTCTGTAAACACTTCAATATCCCAAGTTGTAATGCCTGGTTGAATTAATTTTGCGATTTCTTGGTGTGTTGCAACTAAAATATCGCCAGCACGTTTCATTTCGTCAATTTCGCGGCGTGATTTAAGTGTGATCATTTCGTTTTTCATCCTCCCTAAAAAATTCCACTATTCTTTATTATAACCTTCTACTAGCATAAAATAAAGTATTCTATAAAAAAGGTTGCACAATTTTTTCGAACATTTATAATAGAGTTATTGGTGAAGACTTTATCAAGCTATCCATTTTTTTACATTATGAATAGCTGTTCACAAAATTCTTAGAAAATGGTGGTTAGAAGATGGCAAAAGTGATGATTGTTTATGCAAGTATGACTGGAAACACTCAAGAAATTGCGGACATCTTAGGTGAAGAATTAGAGAAATACGATATTGAAGTTGAAATCGAAGAGTGTATCAATGTTGAACCGGAAGATTTACTTGACTACGACGGAGCGCTTATCGGTGGTTACACGTATGACGATGGTCAACTTCCAGATGAATTTGTTGATTTTTATGAGGATATGGCTGATGTAGACTTTTCTGGAAAAGTTTGTGCATCGTTCGGGTCGGGCGATACATTTTATGATGAGTTCTGCTTAACAGTAGACCTTGTTGAAACCCGCTTAAAAGAACAAGGTGCGACAGTCCCTGTTGCTGGGCTAAAAGTAGATTTAGACCCTGACGAAGAGGACGTTGAGCGTGCAGAAGCTTATGCTAAAACATATGTGGACGTGCTTTTAGGCTAAGAAAATTATAGTTTTCTACAAAATTAAAGAACTAAGCCAGTGACTGGCTTAGTTCTTTTATTTAATCTTGATTTTGATTTTGATTTTTAAATGATGGAATGAATACGAATAATGCTAAAATGATGCATAGCGCGCATGTAATGGGACGGATAAATAAAATCGACTGATAACCTGGTTCAATAAAGAAACCAACTAATGCAAGCATTCCCCAAGTAGCCACAGCGGTTAAGCTAAAATAACGGTTATTTTTCCCCACTAAGTATAAAATACTTGCCGTAACCATTAGGCTTGAACATATGTAACCAAATCGTCCCATTTCTTCTGCAGAAACACTAAAAATATTGACCAACACAACGTTTTGAGTATTTATCTGAAAAATAAAACCCGTAACAGCAACTGTAAATGACAATAACGCAATAAAAATTCTCATAAATTCCCCATCTTCTTTTTTTTAAATACATTATATCAATTTTTATGCAAAAAAAATACGTTTTATAAAAAGTTCGAAATATTGTCAAATTTATTCTTATCGTTTGTTTTTTCTCCGATTATTCCTTATGATAATTGAAAAGGAGGAATCGAGATGGCCAATGATCAAGCAACACCTAAAAAAAACAGTACGAAGAAACCAGTTCCTGTTAAACTAATCGTTAGTGCAATTTTAGTTGTTTTTATTATTATTTTTGCAGCTGTGAATGCCGAAAAGGTTCGTGTAAACTTCATTTTCATGCATGTTGAAATGCCTTTAGTTCTCGTGATTTTATTTTCCACATTAATTGGTGCTTTAATCATGTTTGGTTTTAGTTATTTTAGAAAAAAATAATGAATTGACCTGTACAATATAAAAATGTGCAGGTTTTTTCTTGCTCAATCGTTGCTTTCCCAGTAATTTTAAGCTACTATTATCTTATCGAAAAAGATAGGTGTGATATATTGTGACAAAATTTAATGAAAAGTTAAACAAATACGCTGAACTAATCGTTAAAGTTGGTGTGAATGTTCAGCCAAATCAAAAAGTTGTGATTGCTTCTAGCATCGAATCGGCGCCTCTTACGCGTTTAATTACCAAGTATGCATTTGAAGCAGGTGCTTTAGATGTGATTGTAAATTGGAATGATGAAGCGGTAACACTTGAGCGCTATCACAGCGCCCCGCTGTCCGTTTTTGAAACAGCTCCTGAACATCGCGTGAAAGAACGAACTGAACTCGCTAAAGAAGGTGCTTGTTTTATTTCCATCGTATCAGAAAATCCTGATTTACTTAAAGACGTAGCAAGTGAAAAAATTTCTGCTAACCAAAAAACAATGGGAGAAGCACTTAGTGAATTCCGTGAACTCTCAATGGCGAATGTTGTAAGCTGGACTGTTGTGGCGGCTGCTTCTGCTGGCTGGGCAGAGAAAGTATTTCCTGATTTACCACTCGAAAAACAAGTTCCAACACTTTGGGAAACCATTTTTGAAACAACGCGCGTCAATACGGATAATCCCGTTGAAACTTGGAAAAACCACGATACTACTTTAAATGCTAAAGCAAATGAATTAAACGAAAAACAATTTAAAACATTACATTACACAGCTCCGGGAACTGACCTTTATATTGGTTTACCGGAAGACCACGTTTGGGTGGGTGCTGGTAGTTATAATGCAAAAGGGCATGAATTTATGGCAAATATGCCGACGGAAGAAGTTTTCTGTTGCGCGGAAAAAACGAGCGTGAAAGGTTACGTTTCTAGTACAAAACCGTTAAGTTACTCTGGAAACGTTATCGATAACTTTAAACTTACTTTTGAAGATGGTCGTATTGTAGGCGTTGAAGCTGAAAAAGGACAGGATATTTTACAAGATTTAGTGAATACAGATGAAGGCTCTCACTATTTAGGCGAAGTGGCGCTCGTTCCAGATCCGTCCCCGATTTCACAAAGCGGTATTTTATTCTACAACACGCTATTTGATGAAAATGCTTCAAACCATTTAGCAATCGGAAGCGCTTATGCGTTTAACATTAAAAACGGTGAAAACATGAGTCGTGAGGAACTTGACGCGCGCGGTGTTAACACGAGTTTAACGCATGTTGACTTTATGATTGGTTCAGATAAGATGAACATTGATGGCATCACGAAATCAGGTGAAACGATTCCTGTATTCCGTAATGGCGACTGGGCATTTTAAAATCCTTTGCGTTTAACATATACCGCGTGAAAGCTCCCTCCTGCTTGCAATTTCGGGAGGGGCTTCTTTTATTTTAAACAGAGAAAGAAGGTATATGATGAGATTTTCTACATGGGATATTAATTTAAAAGTGCGCCTTTTTGGGGAGGCACTGCTTGATATTTCTTTTTGGACGGTGTTCCCTTTTTTGACTTTATATTTTTCAGAAGCGATTGGGCGGCAAACAACGAGCTTGCTCCTGATTGTTTCGCAACTTTTGGCCGTTATTACTGCGTTACTCGGTGGCTATTTCGCTGATGTTTACGGACGAAAACGGATGATGAGCATTTCCGTTGTTGGTGAAGGAATTGGTTTTTTAATCTTTGCCATTGGGGCGCTTTCGTTTGTTGACTCACCGTACCTGAGCTTTTTTGGATTCACGATTGCGAGTATTTTTATGGCGTTTTATCAGCCGGCGAGCCAGGCGATGATTGCTGACGTTGTGAAGCCAGAACATCGTAGCCATGTTTATTCGGTTTTCTACATGATGATTAACATCGCCGTTGTGATTGGCCCAATTATTGGGGCGGTCGTCTTTAACAGCTTCACCGTTCAGACGCTACTCGCGATTACATTTTTTGATATTGTTCTTCTTTTTCTTTTGCAAAAATTTGGTCATGAAACGGCGCCGCTCGCGCTAAACCCAGTCTTAAGAAAGGAACAAGCGAGCAAAAATATTTTAACCGTTTTAATGGAGCAAATTAAAAATTACCAATTAATTTTCAAAGATAAAATATTTTTCCTCTACATTTTAGCTGGCGTCATTATTTCGCAATCTTTCATGCAACTTGACCTTCTATTCCCGCTTTATATTAAAGAAGTCATTGGCGCATCAAGCTTGTTTGGTATCCCGCTTAGCGGCGAAAAACTATTTGGCGTCGTCGTTTCCATCAACGGCTTTTGTGTTGCGTTACTCACTGTGTTTATGACACGCTGGATGACACGTTACAAGGAAAAATTTGTCTTTATGAATTCCTCGTTCTTATACGGCATCGCTATTATGTGTTTTGCCATTTCAACAGGCGCACTTGGTGCCATTTTCGCTATCATTTTATTTAGTTTTGCTGAACTGATGACTGTAGGTATACAGCAAAATTTCGTTTCCAAACTAGCACCGGAAGATAAGCGGGCGATGTATTTCTCGGCGGCGGGCCTTCGGTATACGCTCGGGAAAGTCATTGCTCCACTTGCCATTACGCTTGCGACATTCATTGGGTATTTTTATACTTTTGCGATTATTGCCAGTTTGGCGGTCATTAGTGGACTGATTTATTACGTTATGTACATTCAATATGAAAAAGCACATCATTAAACGTGTCGCGGCAATCGCATTTTAAACGATGGTCGCGACATGTTTTTTTATTACAGAGATTACGGTGAATTTACTTTCTTCAAAAAAAGAAAAGGTTCTGATTAACATTTCTTATCATGAAGCTAAATCTGGTGCTTAACGCGCGAAAAAGCTTTATACTGTTCCATAAGGCCTTTTGTGCCGAGTATTTTATTGTTAAAGAAAGTTAGGTGTTAAAATGTTTGGGAGTTCAACAATTGGGATTGATTTAGGTACGGCGAACATCCTCGTCTACAGCAAATCAAAAGGTATCATTTTAAACGAACCTTCTGTAGTAGCTTTAGACACACACACGAAACAAGTTTTAGCGATTGGAACAGAAGCTAAAAATATGATTGGAAAAACACCTGCGTCTATCGTGGCGATACGGCCAATGCGAGATGGAGTTATTGCAGATTTTGATATTACTAGCGGCCTTCTTCAGGAAATTATGCGACGGATTAACGCAGCAGGCGGAGGCTTTAAGAAACCAAAAGTAATCGTTTGTACGCCTACGGGAGCAACTTCCGTTGAACGTCGCGCGATTACCGATGCGGTTAGCAGCATGGGGGCGCGCTCTGTCGTTCTAATTGAGGAACCTGTAGCCGCCGCAATTGGAGCCGATCTTCCGGTTGACGAGCCACTGGCGAACACCATTGTCGACATTGGTGGTGGAACGACTGAAATTGCGATTATTTCTTATGGAGGGGTTGTATCTAGTACCTCGATTCGAACTGGCGGCGATCATATCGATGAAGAAATCATCGCGTACATTCGGAAAAATTATAACGTTTTAATTGGCGAATCCACAGCTGAACGCGTCAAAATGGAACTCGGCTACGCACCTATCCCGCATGCGGAAAAAACAATGGAAGTTCGCGGACGCGATTTACTCACTGGTCTTCCGAAAGTGGTGGAAATTTCCTCGAATGAAATCCAACATGCGATTTCTGAACTATTAAATCGCGTTTTGGAAGCAATTCGCCTGACGCTTGAAAAATGCCCTGCGGAATTAAGTGGCGATATTGTTGACCGCGGCATTGTTTTAACTGGTGGCGGTGCCCTCATTCAAGGCTTACAAGAATGGCTTGTAAAACAAATTGATGTGCCAGTACATATGGCGCCAAGTCCGATGGAATCGGTTGCGATTGGCACAGGAAAATCACTGGAGTATATCGAAAAATTAGATAAGCTAGCTGGAAAATAAAAAAAGCGTGTGAACCTTGTTAAAATAAGGATCACGCGCTTTTTATTTCCTTGAAAAGTCGCTCTTAGTTTGATAAAATTAATTCGTTAGGCTTTTGTCCTGGTAGCTCAGTAGGATAGAGCGACAGCCTCCTAAGCGAGCGTTGGAACAATCGCCATTTAACTATTAATATAGTGTATATCTAGCCATATACACGCTTACGTCCCCGTACCTCAGTAGGATAGAGGGTTCGCCTCCTAAGCGAAACGTCGCTGGTTCGATTCCAGTCGGGGACGCTAGAAGATAATGCTGAAAGCCTTTAAAATAAGGTTTTCGGCTTTTTTGTAATCTATCATGATGTTATTTATTACAGATTTATTCTCTTTTTGGTTAATAAGTACAATGGATAAATTTTTATTTGAATTGTTAGCTGAAAATTTGTTAACTCTCATTTTTTGAAGCTAAAAATTCTTTGCTTTTTCTCTGTTTGCTAACACTTTTTGTTAGCAAGGAATCGCAACCCACTAATTGTTAGCAAGACTTAGCATAACTTGAATCTGTTGCCGGCTCTGTTCATCAGACATGAATTTCATCAAGTTATTAAGAAACTCATCATTTTCAGATGGAGTTTTTCTGCAGTTCTTTGATCTGATTCTTCAAGTGTACCATAAAACTGTTCTTCCAGCTTTTCAGCATTCAACCGTCTATCTTCAACAATCACTCTAGTATAAACGTCCATTACCATTTCAGCTTCGGCATGACCTGTATCACCTTGAACGGATTTAATATCGTCATTCGTCATTTTCAGCTTATATCCAGGGCTTAAATGACGTAAGCTATGAATATACTACTACCTCAAAGTTATTCTGCTCACAGAGTGTTTGAAATCTGTCACAAACGATTCTACTTTCTAAAGGATTGCCATTGTCTAGGGCAATAACTAAGTCATAATCGTTATAGCACTGCCTAAAAAACATTTATTTTATTATTTTGATTTGCCGTTTGCTAGTTACTTTTGTTTGAAAAACATTGTATGTACCCGAAGACTTCCAATCACCAGCTACGATTATGAATTTATCTCGATTATTGTATACAATATCTCTAAAAAAGCGAAATAGTTCATCACTTGAAACTTTCAAAATAAATTCATATTTTTCTGAACCCGGAACGACTAAATGAATTTCTTTTTCGTTAGCATTGTAAAACCTACCTGTTTTGGGTTTTGATTTAATAATTCTATATCCAAAAACACCTTTGGGATACATATACTCGCTTCTATCATCTAAAAGCATTTGCCCAATCACTTTATTGTTATATGTCTGAGTACAGGAATGGGCTATGCACATATCATAAATTTGACGAATAGTTCGTAAAGGTTTCAAATTAGATTCACCAGTCTTGTGAGCATTAGAGAGTTTGTCCTTTTTTGTAGTGTTGGTTGGATTCAGCATATCTTCAAGTGCCATCTCAAAATCAAATAAATTTTCGTCAGAATTATCTGGTTTGAAACCATTAGATGAACCATAATCACATTTTTCTATATGAGGAAACGCTTGTCTATTTGCACTAAAATGAGCAGTTGATAATCCATCAACACCACATAGGTACATATGTGCATCACAATTAGGATTTGGACAATAATAACGTATATCCATATCTTGTTTTAAAGCATCTTTTGCAAGAAATTCTATCGTTCTTCGACTATCCTTATATACATACATTGCCATGACATAGCCTCCTAAAAATTCGGATTCCAATTATACTCTATATTTTTTTCGCGTCTTAATTTTAGGTGAGGGTCTACAAAACTATTTCGGATTGAAAATTTCATTTCTACATCATACTGAACTTGTGCAATGAAATTATTATTGTCAGGAAATAAAGCCCTGTCTTTTCCACGGCGCAACTCCTTTTTGTATAAAACCATGTAAAGAATGTCGGCTTCCATAGTACCGTGTTTTACTTTATTTGAACTGAATCCATAGTTTTCCAAAACTTTAAGCTGGTTTATAATTTCCGCTACTGCTGATTTCACATGGTTGAGTCTTTTAGCTCTTTTGAGATACACAACAGCCTTAAATCGTTTTGTATCCTCATGACTAATATCTTCAATTTCAGTTATTCGATAATCTTGTGTTTCTATGTCTGGATAGTAACGAAACGAATCTTCAAATTCGTTTCTATCTTCATCATTAATTGGAAACATCATCACGTTCTTATCGTCAACCACACGTTTCCAAGCTTCATCTAATTCTATTGTCCCATTTGTTAAATCGTTAAGCACAATACCCTTAACGGTAAAAAAAGAAGTAACAACTCTCGGTGAATGGAACGAAACCATGACAGTATCATTCGGAGACAATCCTCTTAATTGAAATACTCTTTCTGCTGAATTTAATCCTAGAAAAACCCGTGAGTTAATATCTAAATCAACACCCGTATATTCAATATTTACGTGCTCTCTTTTTCCAGTGTCATTATTTATGTCTAACTGATATACTTTGTCACAAGACGTTAATAAGGTAGACATTGAGAGACTTTCAAAAAATAGCGAAGTATCTTCATGAACTGTCGGATTTTGATACACCTCATTGTAAGTTATATTCTCCTCGCATAGATAACCAATCCAACTTAATACTATGGCTGAAACTCCATCATAGAGTTGTAGCAAAGAATCTTTAAATTCATATACTGTAGATTCTTGTGTTAGATGTTCCGCACCTTCACGATATGAGAATATCATTTTTGAACCATTGGCTTTTACACCACCATGAGATATTGCATTCCTAATATTTGAATCTGCTAAATCAGTTATTTGTGAATAACCTCTTTTATTAAGACATTCTATTTGAGGTCGCAAAGTTTTCTGATAAAGATTTTTCTTTTCGACAACACTTTGAAATTCAATAAATATTTTTAAAACATTACTAAATCCAGCATTCAACAAATCATTATATATATTAATGCTGAATATTTTAGCCTTAAGTTCCTCACTGCCCTTAAATCTATTCATGAGCATTATTCTTTCTTCAATATCCAACATACATTCATAAGCATAAACTAGGAAGTGGAAGTTACTTTGCAAGGCTGCCAATATAACATCTTTTCCCAGACAATTTTCTAGCTCCTCAATTTTATGTTTAGAAAAAGAAAATATATCGTTATTCCAATGCTTTATTTGGTCGTTTTTAAGATATTTATATAAAATTGGGTGATAAATTGATGGTAAGAAATCTGCCTTAGGGAATAGTTCTAAAAATGTTTCTTTTACATCTTCTAATCCAGTTTCCTTATTCGACTCCCACCAATTTATATAATCACTCATTTCCACATTTATTCACCTCCATCATTTTTATTTAATTATACTTGCAATAGTTATATAGCTCAACAAAATTCGTGATTACTTCTTTTTAACTAATTATTTATCTTCGTTATTTATTTTCTTGGTATTTCGTTTTGAGATAATATCATGAGAGTAAATCATACATAGAGAACTCCTAAGCTGTAGGTCGTGGGTTCGATTCCCTCCGAGGACATCTATAAAAAGAAACATAGGTAAACAAAAATCCAGTAATAATCCCATCTTTCGAAATGGATTTCACTGGATTTTTGTTTATTTATGTCCTAAACTCTTTTATTTTAAACAATTAAGGTTGTATAAATCATTCTACTAAAAAATGGTCGCTTCCGCGACCACTTTTTCTTAATCTTATTTCTCCACCAATCTAAAATGTTGCCACGGAAGAATATTTTCAAGCAAATAGCATTCTTCTGGAACGACACGGGCCACGATATTTGTGTTGCCAGAGTTTTCCATATCACGGAGAGCAATTTGCATTTCGCCTTTGTAACGCTCGTAGCCGTTGTTATCGATTGTCACATCACCTAAAGCAAGTTTTTCCGTATCATGAGCTGGGAAATCATGCGTTTTAAAGTTTACGCGCGTCATCGTTGAACGGATAACATAAGCGGAAACGTCGCCACGGTTGAAGTGTTTTTGCGTCAACACGATTTCTTTTTCAACAGCAGTTGTTCCTGGTAAAAATTCAACTGCGATTTGTAATTCGTTGCGGTTCAGTTCACCGAGTGCCTTTAGCTCCGCCTCAGATGCGAACATGTTCCCCACAATAACATCGTCAATTAAACCGGTATTCCACAAATCTTTCGCTTGAACAGTAATATCCACGCCGCGATGTTCCTCAAGCGTTGGAAGTCCCCCGTCTACAACGAACCACGGACCATATTCGCCGCTGTTTGAAGAAACAAAAGCAGCCGTTCTTAAGTTTAAATCTTTAAATTGCTTGCTCGTACGTAAGAAGTGCTCGCGTGAAAGCGCCGTGTAGCGTCTTGGATAAAAGTTATGGCAACCGATAATGTTTGCCACATTTGCTTTATAAGATAAAATATTTTCAACATAACGTGTGCCGTTACTAATGTTTAATTCAATCATTAAATCGTTGTCATCAAAGCTCATTGCCGCTTCTTCCGCGCCCGAAAAACCTAAATCAAGGCGTAAACCAGATAAGCCGATTTCTTTAAAACGGTCAAGTTCTTGATAAGTAACATTAAGCGATTCAAAAACAGTCGGATCAACGTCGGCAATAACTTCATAACCGAGCTCATTCGCGCGTTTACAAATCGTTTCGAGTTTCGCGAATTCTTCTTTATCGTTTGCCGAAATTAAACATGTAAAAATACGACTGAAGCCATATTTTGCAGCAGTTTCAATATATTGTAGTGATTCTTCTAAGGCAACATGTTGCGGGAAAACCGAAATACCTAATTTTCTCATAGTCAAAAACCCTCTCTTCTCTTATTTCGTGCGATATAGTTCAACAATTTCTTTCGCTAAATCTTTAAACGTGATGGCATTCATCAAGTGGTCTTGTGCATGCACAAGTAAAAGCGACACTTCTGTTTTTTCACCACGAGCTTCTCCTTGGATTAAAGCCGTTTGCGAATGATGTGCTTCGAGTAAAGCTTCCTCCGCTAATTTGATTTGTTCGTCGGCTTTTTCAAAATCACCTTTTTTTGCTGCATCAATAGCGAGCATAGCATCGCTTTTTGCGTTGCCTCCAAAAACGATAAGTCCCATAATAGTTTGTTCTAATTCCATTTTATACACGTCCTTTTCTTTAATTATCCGCTTGCATCATTCGAAATGCTTGATCTAATACTTTGTTTCCATCCATGGTGCCAAAGTCTATGCTGTCAATAATCTCAACCGGTATTCCAAGTGGATCTAATTTTTTCCTTAAATTTTTAGCTAAAAAACGAACTTGCGGTGCGAGTAAAACGGCGTCCGTATTCTGGATATGTTTATGAACATCAGCCTCAGCAACAGCGAGTACTTCCGTTTCAATCCCGCGTTCAGAGCTTACCTCAGTCATTCTTTTTACAAGTAGGCTACTTGACATTCCTGCCGAACAAATGAGCATAATTTTTTTCATTTTGACCCTCCGAAATCGAAATTTAGCAACAAACTATTAGAATGCAAGTTTCATGCCAACTTCGTTATTTTCAAATGCCTGCTGTATCCTCTTTTTCTTTTACACAAAATCAGTAGAAGTGTGTAGCTTTCTACACACTTCTACATATTTTAGTCTGCCGCACCAATTCGATTCGCGAGCATCATTTGCGTGAGATAAGCAATTTCGGATTGCGGCACTGTAATATTATACTCGCGCTCCACATTTTCCATCATTTGCTGGGTGACTTGCATCTCAACTAAATGATTTTTCGCAAACTCATTAAAATCTGGGAACTCACGGTCAACAGCACCCAGGCGCATGCGTTCAATTAGGAATGCTAAATGTAAAATCATGCCGATGTCAACGCCCGGTTCTAAAATTAAGTTAAGTTGAATTTGCAACTCGGAAATGATTTTCCGCAAGAAATAAACTAGCTCTTCCGCTGACTCGACAGCTGTTAAATTTCCGTTTAAAGAAGCAATTAATTTTTCATAAGGTACTTCGTCATTTAAAATTCGTTTGATAATGTCGATGCCGCCATCTGAAAAGACTTCAAGCGCACTGAAAAATGGAATATCACGATACTGGAATTCAACAGAACCCATAATTGCTAAAATATTGTATTCCTCCATCAACTGATCAATGCGCTCACGAAACGCCTCTTTGTGCAGAAATTGCAGAACAATAATTTCCACTTTCGTTTGGTCAATAAGCGGTTCCACACGAGCCCGAAGCTGTTCGGCAACGCCTTCTCCAGTGAAGCAAGTAAAAATAACAACATTTTTAGCAGGTTTCGCCCGTAAAATTTGTGCTTTATATTTGTTTTCAAACAATTGCTGACAACTTTGGTAGATGTCTTCAAGTCCCCTGCCAAGCGAAGCCTTTCGAATTGCCTCAAGCACAACCGGCGTGCTAGCCATAGTCACCGTTTTCGTCCGAATACCGAGCTCTTCTGTCAGCATGTTCCCAAACGAAGCGAGCGAGCCCATATCTGAAAGAATTAGCACACCTTTTTGTGGATCTAACTTGACGACCAGTTTTTTAACTTTTTCATACATCGTCTTCACTTCCATCGAAAGCGGCATGTCGATTGCCGTACCACTTTCAATGCTTAAAAGTTCCTGCACCGTTTCCACCATGCTCGTTGCAGTCGAGCGGCCATGCATGAGGACTAAAACTTCCACTTGCGCTTCACTCACAAACATCGATTCAACCACTTCTGCTGTTAAAAACATCGTTAAGAAGCCAATTTCATCAAATGGGATTTCAATGCCTAGTTCCTGCTCAATTAAAGAAGAAATATCAATAGCAACTTGGAACTCCTTCGGATATTTTTTGCGAACATTGTTTAAATCGGGGTGAATAATATGTTTTTGTTCGCGAATCCGTTCAATTGTGCTTTGTAAATGAAGTGCAAAAGCAAAGCGCATCTTGTCATTATACTGCCGTTCTAGGCGGTTTGTCGCCACTTCATATACGCGCTCCGTAAGCCGCCAAATTTCTGGGACAATGATTTCCTTCGCCGTTTGTTGCGTCGGAAGTTGCACCATATAATCGTGGAAATATTGGTCCACGTCCACATAAAGTGCAGCTTCGAGCTCTGTCTGATTTTTCCCCTCTTTAATCAATTCGTCAGCACGATCTTGAATGGCTTGGTAGACATCATTTACGTTCGTATATTTGGCCGCACTTTCCTCGCTCGAATCGGCAAATTTAAAAATCGTTTTATTCACGTCAATAAGGCGATTAAGCTTTTCAGGCTCGTCTTTCATGTGCAGTAGACCTTTTTGAACATGGATGGGCAAATCGTCCTGTTCGATTAAAATGTAGTTTGTCGCCTTCGTTTTATAATGTAAGAACGCTTTCGCACACGCCAATTTTAAGTCACGTTGCAATTGTCCCACATTGGCGCTTGCATGATAAAGTAAAAAGGCGATTAGAGCTTGGCGATGTACGCGAATCGGCTGGTTTAACCGGCGCGCTTCCTGCTTCAAGAAAAATTCAATCAATTGATAGCGCTCTTCCAAATTGCGTTCTGAAAGTGCCGGTAGCGTAATCGTCATCGGAATCCGTCTAGTAAACGTTTCAAGGAGAAAATTATCTGGCGATTCCGTTGTCGCTCCAATAATTTGCACCTGTGCGGTATGCACTTTTGAACTTTCACCAAGCGGACGATACTCCCCCTTATCGATAAAAGTAAAGAGCATTTCCTGACCTTCTGGCGGCAAGCGATGAATTTCATCTAGGAAGAGAACACCTCCATCTGCTTTTGCTAACAAACCCGAACGTGTTTCCTCTGCGCCTGTATATGCGCCTTTTATAACGCCAAAAATTTGACCAAATAAAAGCTGCGGATTTTGTGCGTAGTCAGCGCAGTTAAACGATACAAATGGAGCGGTTTTCGAAATCATGGTAGACTCTTTCGCAAAATGATACATACATTCCGCAAAAAGCGATTTCCCAGTACCCGTTTTCCCTAAAATAAGCGTATGAAGACCGTGCGGTGGATATAGAATCGCTGCTTTAGCTTGTTGAATACTAACCTTTAAACTGTCACTAGAACCAATTAAACGATCAAAAGCGCTTGTTTCATTCGAGGTAGCATCAACTTCACTTTCTATCTTTAAAGCTTGATAAAAAACTGGTTTCCCAGGTAGTTTTTCAATTTTGTTTTCTTTAAATAGGTCATTCAAGTACCTGCTGGCGTTAGCCCGGTCCATACCTAGCGCATTTGCTACATCTCCAGCTGAAACTTTTTGATTCATCGCATTTAAGTGTTGTAATACTTCATCTTTTCTACTCGACATGCCCTTCGCTCCTTTAAAAACTCATTCATCTTTATTATACTCGTTTTTGTAAGCGCCTTTCAAGTTGTTAAAAAAGACGTTTACTTTTTCTTCGGTGCTGCACCAGACATAAGTTTTCCTTTATAGAAACGAACAAGCTCTCCCGTTTGATTTATGCCTGTTAAATATTGCTTGAGCGTTCTTGTTTCTCTTTCATTGACGAAACTAATAACCGTTCCGGCTTTTCCCATTCGACCTGTTCGTCCCGAACGATGCACATATTCTTTTTCTGTTTTCGGAAGATCATAATGAATGACGTACGGGAGATCTGGGATGTCTAGGCCGCGGGCTGCGACGTCGGTCACGATAAGGAAATTTAATTCCGCTTTTTTGAAGGCTTGCAATGTTTTTTTACGCACATCTCGGCGTATGTCGCCATGAATTCCAGCTGCCTTCACCCCGTCATACGCGAGTTTTTCTAACAGAATATCCATTCTCGGTTTATCGCGAACAAATACAAGCGCGCGCATGCCCGGAACGTGTTCGAGTCTGCGTATGAGCGTGGCCTTATCACGATTTTCGACTTCCATATAAAGGTGGGTCACATTCTCATTCGCACGCTCAACTGGTGTCGCTTCAATGAACAGTGGTTTTTTTTCGGTTTGTCTAAAAAATTGTTCGGAATCATCTAGTTTCGTTGCCGAAACGAGGACCAGTTGTCTGTCGCGCATACTACTAGCTAAAATCTCCATGGTCGCTTTAAAATTTTCTGCCAGCAGCAATTGGTCGGCCTCATCAAGCGTAATCGTCTTGACTTCATGCATCTTAATTTTCTTTAGCTTGATGAGTTCGAGTGCGCGCCCAGGCGATGCCACAATGATTTGCGGTTTCTTTTTTAGTTTTTCAATTTGACGTTTGACGTTCGCCCCGCCGATAATCGGGAGCACAGTGATACCGTCTTTCACCCACGTTTTAATGGTATCTGAAATTTGCATGACAAGTTCATGGCTTGGGGCCAAAACGAGCCACTGCGTATGTGGTTTTGCTTCTATTTTTTCGAGAATTGGTAGCGTGTAGGCAACCGTTTTTCCGGTCCCGGTCGGAGAAATCGCAATCACATCGTCCCCGTTTTGAAGCGGCTCATAAATTGCGTTTTGAATATCTGTCGGTTCACCGTATGCATGTTCCAACCATTTTTCCTGCCAAATTTTTTGCATATTAAATCTCCTCTTTTTTCATTCATTAAGTAAGCTCATCATATCATAAAAAAAAAGGTAAAACCATATGGCTTTACCCTAGAGTGATGACAAATTGCAATCTGATTTCGTGCTGTACGTTTTGCTTGTCACCTTAATTTACCCGACTGAGCCGCCTCGAATGAGCGACGTGTAAATGATTTCGTTTTCAGTTTCTTCTTGTTGCAGCAATTTCACGAGCTTTTCAGCGGCGACAGCGCCCCATTTGTACTTGGAATAGTCGATGGTCGCTAGGCGCGGGTTTAGATAGGCGCCGACATCGCGGTTATCGAAGCCGATAATGCGAACATCGCGGCCAATGACAAAATTTTGTTTCGCGAAATAGCGGTACATTCCTATCGCCATGTTGTCGTTTAGCGAAAGCACCGAAACGGGATGCTTCCATTCGCGAACAATTTGGGCGGCGGCAAGCTCACCAGAAGCTTCTTCAAAATCGCCTTCGATGACGTGGACTTTTTCGCTATCAAAACGCGCCAGTTCCGTGAGAGCGGTGTCAAAACGGACGTTGCCGTCGAACGAATCTTTTGGTCCTTTGATGACATAAAAGTCGCCGCTAAACCCTTCTTTTAGGAAATCGACAGCGAGAGTGGCGCCTCCTTTGTTATCTAGCAAGACTTGGCGGATGTTAGGGTGCGTCAGTTCGCGGTCAAGCACAACCATTTTGTGGCCGCGATCAGCGTATTTTAAAATATCTTCCGTTTTAAACGTAGCATCCAATATGATGGCACCGTCAATCATTTTTTCCGGTAAAAAACGCTGCGATTTTTCCCCGCTGAGGGCAATAAGTTCATAATCTAATTTGCGCAGCGTTTCCGTGAGTCCATCAAGAAGTGGTCCGTAAAAAGCGCCGCCGTAGTTCGCCAAATAGGCGCCGATAATTTTTGTTTCGCGTGTTTTCAAAGTGCGTGCGGCCATGTTTGGAACATAGTTTAGCTCATTCGCAATGGCTAGAATGCGTTTCCGTGTCTTCTCCGTCACCTTCGAACTTCCGTTAAGCGCATAGGAAACGGTGGATATGGAAACGCCAGCTTGTTTTGCAATATCTTTAATTCCTACCAAATAAATCGCTTCCTTTTCGCTATTTTATTATATTATACACATTTTCTTAAATGCTGGTAAACAAAATTTCAAGTGCATGCTCCCCTTTTTCAAGTTCCGCTTTTGGGATAAAAAGAGCGCCCTCTCTGTATGGATTACGCAAAAGCTCACGCCGCGTTTCCCCTGCGAAAGTAATCCCTTTTTCCGTGCTCAACTTGAAAGTTAGATTTAGCGTGCGTCCAGAAAGTTCCATCGTCACTTTAAGGCCGTCTAAATCCCGCGGTAAAACAGGATCAAACTCAAAATGATTTGCCGTTTCGCGAATGCCTAAAACGGAGCGAATCAATTGGTTTAAGTAAATGCCAGGTCCGCTTGAATAAATGCGCCAGCCGCCTTTCACGGGAATACTTCCTTTTTCGACAGCAGCGAAATCATCTTGCGCGGCGTAGCGGTCAAGGAAAGCCGCATCTGAACTACTAAAGTACGTATTGCTTTGACGCGTAGCTGCGTTTGGTACAACCTCACTAATTTGAATTGGGTTAATCACATCTAGCATGTGCACTGCGCGACCGTCCCCAATTTTCGCAAGCGATTCAATATAGCGAATGTGTGCGTGAACGTATTGCAAACCGACCTCACGACCAAAGTTTGCTGCTTGCTCCGCCCGTTTAAAGTGCTTGCTCACACCACCCGCGTAATGCGCCGGTGCGCTCATCAGACGGACGCCATCAGGGTGGAGCAAATGCTCTTCGATAATATCAAAATTTTTCTTGCGCTGCTCATCGCTCACAAGTTCGGCGATGACGCTTCTTGTTAACGGAATTAGACGGTAATCAATTTTCGTTTCTCTATCTTGCGGATGAATCATAAATTCCGCTGTTTTTTCATCTTTCATATACACAAACCCAGGAATGACATCTGTAGTGCCAAGCATATAGTTGTTAAAATCACGCTTAATTGCATCCGCAAGCTCCGCATAATGTTTGCCCTCTGGCATTTCGTCCCCCAAATGCTGCATCACTTGGTACGTCAGCGCGACCGTCCAACTGGAAACCATCCGTTTTTTAAGTTCACTGTTTGCCGGCTGCAAAGTGTCGTCCCAGTCGCCGTCACCATAATTGGAAAGCGAAGTCCCTTTCATAAAGCGACTTTCAATTGTCGCAACAGCTTTTTCGATGTGTGCCTTTAAAGTTTCTTTCGAGTCGGTGTATCCTTTTGTTCTCGCCGAAATAAACGGAATGCTTTCTTCCAAAATCGTTTTATCCCCTGAAAGCGCCAGATAATCGCCGACCATTTTGAGCGGCCAAACGATGACGTCTCCGTGGCTTTCTTCTTGCTGAATGTCGACGTATTCATCGAACATAAACCACTGCGGCCAGTCGCCCGTTTCGGCGTATTGATGCGCAAACACTTTCAAAATAAGTTTGCGAAGCACTTCTTTTTGTCCCGTTGCAAGGAAAAATTCAAATGGCCCTTGCGACACATCACGCGTCCCCCAAGCGGCGCCACTACCTTGTTCAAGACCGTGCGGCGAAGCATAGTGAATCAACATTTGGTGCGCATACCAGTAAGCCGTCAAATTGTACTTTTCAGCAAAAGTGGAGTCATGCGAAAGCTTGAACTGTCCAAGTAGCTTATCATAAAACTGCTCAAAATCCGCTTCTTTTTCGGCAAAAAAACGACCGTCTAACGTAGCTTGAACTTCAAAATGCGCGCTTTCCTTCTTCGAGTAGATAAAGCAATCTAAATCAGCCGTGTTAATCGCTGCATGCGCAATAAAACGCTCATCTGTTACTTCGTCAAAATTGCCGGAAATATGGTACGCCAAATTGGGATAGCGCACGTTGTTTTTTGGCTTGTAAATAAGCGTGCCGTCCGTTTCCGTCCGTGAAAACTCATTTTCGTATTCATTTGGCCCCATGCTAACTTGATTAGTCATGATAAAATCATACGTTTTGTTTTGCTCAGAACGAATCGTAACAAGCACTTTTTTGCTCCCACTGGAAAGCTTTGTTTCCACTGTAAGTGTGTCATCAGCCAACAGATAAATCCATTTCGCGCGGTTCGTCTGCATCTCGAATACACTCGGCATCGTGAGCAGATGAAGCCCGTCAGTTTTGCGCAAATAAATTCGGAGGCCACTCGTTTGAAGCAAATTAAGCGCGTTTCGCTGATGCGAACTAAATTTATTCATGTTCGTGTTCCCAAGCGTCACATGCGTTTGGAATACGCCCGCCATATAAACCGTTGTCGCCAGTGTGTTTTCCGGCGAGAGCAAGTCAACTTGATCAAGCAAAATCGTGCCGTGCGCACGCTCCACCAGGCGTTCTTTTTCCTTTAAAACAACATGCGCTTTTTCTGGGGTGAAAAAACTTAGCGTCTTGTTTGCCGACTGCTCTTCAAACAGGCGTGCTGGATAGTGCGCCTGAAGCCATTTTGCAGATGCCGTTTCGCCCCTAATTTCTGCCGCATGCCCGTGTTGTCGCACCATTTTTTCGCCCAATTGAAAATCGCTTTCTTCCAAACTATCAAAAAGCGCGTTTAGTTTCGCGGTAGAAGTTACAGATGTAGTCGCTTCCATTTGATTTCGCGTGAGCAGCCCATAAAAACACGTTTTTTCCTTCCCTTGCAAAAGTTCCGTTTGTAAACCGACCAGCGCCATTTCATATTGCCATTTGCGATTTTTAAGTCCGTCGCCTAGAAGTCCTTCCGGTGCTTCGGAAAGTTTAACGCCCGTCCCGTAAAAATCGAATCCGTCTGTCACAAACCGTGTAATTTTACTTAAAGCACCAAATTCAGCGCCCGGAAATTGATTCCCCGCTTGCGGCTGGTTTTGCCGCGTCAAAATAACCTTCCCACGCTCCGTATCAAGCACATTATAATCAAGGTACTGCGCCATGTACGCCTCGTTCGTTCTAACAGCCGAAACATCAGCAAGCCCTAAATCCTGAATATAAATTAAATCATAACTTCCTTGAATATCCGCTGCCACCTCATAAAACCAACCATCTGCATGGATATGAAAAGTTACCAAATAGCTTCCAACAGGTAAAGTACCCGCATAGCTAACCGCACTCGCATGATAGGAAAACGTCGCGTCTTCATTTAATAGCGGATAACTTTTCCCGTCCGCCCGTAAGAAAATTTGTCCTAACCGCGTTTCAAGCGGGTTTTGCAATACTTGATTCACAAGCACCCCGTCATACAAAAGCGCATGCAAGTGCCCCGTTTCAAAAAATTTCGCCTCAAATTGACCTTTTCCAATTGTAATCATCTAACCACCCTAACCTCAAAACTTTTCACATCCACACTACTCGTTCCAATAAACACCCGGTGAAGCCCAGCTTCCTGCGCCACAGTCAAATCCGGTAAATAAAACGAAAAATCTTCTTTTGTTAAAGCGAAAGAAAGTGTCGTTTTCTCACCCGGTTCTAGGCGCACTTTTTGAAACGTCTTAAGCTCTTTTAGCGGCCTGGAAACACTCGCTGTAATATCTTGCAGATATACTTGAATGACTTCGCTGCCGGCGCATTCGCCCGTATTTTGAACCGTCACTTTTACATGAAGCGTATCCGCTAGCGCGATTTCGTCCGCCACTTCCATTTCACTAAGCACAAAATTCGTATAGCTTAACCCAAAACCAAACGGAAACAGCGGTTCATTTGGAATATCCAAATACTGCGACAAATATTTCTCACCCGCGTTTTGCGCCGTTTTTGGGCGACCCGTGCGCAGCTCATTATAGAAAATTGGAATTTGTCCAGTTGTTTGCGGAATGGTCATCGATAGCTTCCCAGAAGGATTTACTTCTCCCGTCAGCAAATCAAAAATGGCATTTCCAGCTTCTGTTCCTGGGAAAAAGACATCTAAAACCGCTTCAGAATGGTCAACTAAATCGTGGATATCAAGCGGGCGACCGTTGAATAGAACCGTCACGACTGCCGAATTTGCCTTTGCAACACGTTTAGCGAGCTCATATTGCGCCTCCGGTAAGCGAATTGTCGCAAGACTTGCCGCCTCACCACTCCACTCGCTTTTTTCGCCAACACATAAAACGACGACGTCCGCATTTTTGGCTGCCGTTTCCGCTTCCTGCAACACGTTTTCCGAGATTTGCTCGTAGTCAGTGGACACAATTTCTGTGGCGCTGAATTTGCCCGAGAAGGCGTCCGCCATCGACACCGCATCTTTCTGTTCGCCGTACACAACCCAACCGCCCAAAACATCTTGACTATCCGCAAGCGGTCCAATCAACGCGATTTTTTGGTTGAAAGCAAGGGGTAAAATGTTTGCATTGTTTTTCAACAGCACGGCTGATTCATGCGCGACATTTCTTGCTACTTGGCGGTTCTCATCAGACAAAATATCTCCGCTACGCGAATCCCGTTTTAATCCCCGATAAGGATCTTTAAAGAGCCCTAGCTCCTCTTTTAATACGAGCATACGCATCACCGCTTCGTCTAATAACCCCTCCGAGACCTCGCCCGTTTCAACGAGCTCTTTTAGATTTGTAATAAAGCATTCCGTCATCATTTCAAGGTCAACACCCGCTAGGAGCGCGCCTTTTGCGGCTTCTTTCGTATCAGCTGCCGTCCCGTGATTAATAACTTCTTTCACTGCGCCCCAATCTGAAATCAGCACGCCTGAGAAACCAAGTTCTTGCCGTAAAACGTCTCGATTTAGCCATTTATTCATAGTCGCCGGAACGCCTTCTAGTACATTGAAAGACGTCATCACCATTTTCGCACCCGCTTCAAGCGCCGCCTGATAAGCTGGTAAATAATTTTGATAAAACTCGCGTTTACTCATATCAACTGTATGATATTCACGTCCTCCTTGCGGGGCTCCGTATGCCGCGAAATGTTTCACGCAAGCAGCTAAGCGCGTGTAATCTTCCTGCAAATTTCCGCCTTGGTATCCGCGAACCATCGCCGCACCTAAGCGACTATTCAAATGTGGATCTTCGCCTGTAGATTCCATGACACGTCCCCAGCGCGGGTCCCGAACTAAATCCACCATCGGAGAAAATGTCACATGATGCCCACTTGCTGTCGCTTCAAGTGCCGAAACTCGAGCCATTTCACTTGCCACCTCTTCACTAAAAGATGCGCCTAGTGCTAGCGGAATAGGAAAAATCGTTTTATGCCCATGAATGATGTCCGCCATAAAAACAAGCGGAATTCCTAAGCGATTTGTTTTCATATGTTCTTCCTGAATTTGTAACATATCTTTTTTCGAGCTCGACCCTAAAACCGAACCCGCATTTTGAATAATGCTTTCCGTCAAATTGAGCTCTTCCATCGGTCCAGTAATTTCGCCCTGCATTTCGGTTCCTTTGAAGAATATCGGTGAAAGTTGCATCATCTGACTAATTTTTTCATCAAGTGTCATTTTTCCAAGTAAATCTTCCAACTGATTCTTATCCATAACGGCCTCCTAAATTTCTTTTGAAATCGAAACGTTTCTATCTAAATATAACAACAGTATAAGCGCTTTCTTTTTTATAGTCAATCATTTTTATTGTTTCACAAGATTTTATCATCGATTATCACTTTTCTTACTATTAAATGGGCGAAAACCGAATTTGATTAGCATGGCAAACGCAATATCAAAAAAACGTTATATAGAGCCATTTAAATACCTTTTTTGATTTTTTTAGAAAAAAATAGTTGAAACCGATTACATTTCATATTATAATAACCCTATCGAAACGTTTCTATAAAATTTCAAGTTTGTGAAAATGCGTCATAAAAAACGGAGGTAAAAATAATGAAGAAGAAAATGAGTATTGTTTTGTCTGTTTTAGTTTTATCCTTAAGTTTAGTGTTAGCAGCTTGTGGTTCAGGAAGTGGGAGTGAGTCTAGCGATAAAGATACTTTAACAGTATGGGCAATGGGTGATGAAGCAAAATCCCTGAAAGACTTAGCCAAAGACTTTACGAAAGAAAGTGGCATTGATGTCAAAGTACAAGTTATTCCTTGGGCAAATGCACATGACAAATTACTAACTGCTGTCGCATCAAAAGAAGGTCCAGATGTTCTGCAAATGGGAACGACTTGGATGCCTGAATTTGTAGAAGCTGGCGCTATTCAAGATATTTCGAAGGAAGTTAAAGCGAGTGAAAACATGAATCCCGACAAATTTTTCCCGGGTTCAGTAAAAACAACCGAATTTGACGGCAAATACTACGGTGTTCCGTGGTACGCAGAAACGCGCGTCTTATTCTACCGTACCGACTTACTTAAAAAAGTAGGCTACAACGAAGCCCCTAAAACATGGGATGAGCTTTCCGACGCTGCTTTAAAACTTTCTAAACGTGGCAAAGACATGTATGGCCTTAACGTTGACGCGAACGAACAAACACTAGGCTTTATGTTCGGTCGTCAAAACGGCTCTGAGCTTCTTACAGATGACAATACAAAACCCGTTTTTAATCAAAAAGAATTTGTAGATGCAGTGAAATATTTAGATTCCTTCGTAAAAAATGGTTCTGCTCCTGACACTGATTTAGGCATGGATGCTGCCCAAACATTTGGTGGAGACGGAATTGTACCGATGTTCATCAGTGGACCGTGGATGGTTAACACCATTAAAACAACGATTCCTGATATCGAAGGAAAATGGGCAACTGCTGTTCTTCCTAAAAAGGAAAATAACATCTCCAGCCTAGGTGGCGCGAACTTGACTGTCTTCAAATATTCTAAGAAACAAAAAGAAGCACTTAAATTTATGGAATTTATGAGCCAACCAGATATTCAGTTGAAATGGCTCAAAGACACAAACTCAATGCCAGCAAGTAAAGCAGCATGGGAAGATAAAACACTAAAAGAAGACCAATTCTATCAAGTGTTTGGTGAGCAAATGAAAGACGCTGAACCAATGCCACTTATTCCAGAATTTGAAGAAATTGCACAAACGTACCTCAAAAACTGGGAACAAATTTATCGCGGCGGTGCTGATCCACAAGAACAAATGGACTCATATAATCAGCAAGTCATCGATATACTCAAGAAATAAAATACCGCGGGGCGCACTTTGCCCCGTTTTTTCATAAGAAAGGAGCGCCATGAAACAGTTTTTAAATCGTCATACACCCTATTTCTTTATTTCGCCAGCGCTAATTTTACTTATTCTTTTTTCCCTTATACCGATTGTCGTCGCTTTTGTTATTAGCTTCACCGACATCAACTTAACGGGACTGGCGGACTTTTCGAAAATTAATTTTATCGGATTTGAAAACTATATCAATATTTTACAGGATCCGGTTTTCTTGAAATCCATTGGAAACACACTATTTTATGTTATTGTCGGTGTTCCACTTGTCATCGTTTGTTCGCTTGCTATTGCGATTATGATTAACTTTTCGCAAGCGAAGATTTTCCAATTTTTCCGCTTAATCTTTTACACACCTTCCATCACAAACGTTGTCGCGGTGGCCGTTGTTTGGAGCTATTTATACAACCCGCAATTTGGGCTTTTTAACTACTTGCTGTCGCTCATTGACTTGCCGCCAGTTCCGTGGTTACAAGATCCTACGATTGCTAAAATCTCTTTAATTATTCTTGCTGTATGGCGGGCCATTGGTGTCAATATGATCATTTTTTTAGCGGCCCTGCAAGGTATTCCAAAAGAATACTACGAAGCAGCGCAACTAGATGGTGCCGGCAATTTCCAACAGCTCTTTAAAATTACCGTACCGCTTCTTAGTTTTGCGATTTTCTTTGTCAGTGTAACAACATTAATTGGCTGGTTGCAATTCTTCGAAGAGCCGTTTGTTATGACAAAAGGCGGGCCGCTAGACAGTACAAATTCAGTTGCCCTTTTCATCTACCAAAACGGTTTCCAATTTAGTAAATTCGGTTACGCGGCGGCTGGGTCATTTATTCTGTTTATCGCGATTATTATCGTGACTCTGATTCAATTCCGTTTACAAAGAAAAAATAATACGATGTAATTTGAGAGGAGAAAAAAATGAATCCATATACAGAGAAATCTCGCATGTCAAAACTAATTGTTATTCTTATTTTAACGATTGGCGGATTTTTTATGATTTTGCCGTTCATTTGGATGGTTCTCTCCTCCTTTAAAACGGATGCAGAAATTTTAAAAATTCCTCCAACCATTTGGCCTGAAACATTCACTTGGGAAAATTTCAAAATGTTGTTTGTTGAAATGAACTTCAGTGTGTATTTAAAAAATACACTTATTATCGTGCTATTCTCTTTCATTGGCCTATTTTTCAACGCAATGGCCGGCTATGGTTTTGCTAAATTTAAATTTAAAGGGAAAAACAAACTATTTTATTTAGTGTTAGCTACAATGATGATTCCCGGACAAGTAACTATGATTCCGGTCTACTTAATTTTAAATGCGATGGGACTCACCAATACAATGACAGGTATTATCCTCCCCGGCCTAGTTGGCGCCTTTGGGATTTTCCTATTCCGGCAATTTATGTCCACCATTTCCGATGACTTGCTTGAAGCGGCACGACTAGACGGAGCCAGTGAATTTTATATCTTTTGGCGAATTATCATCCCGATTTCGCGCCCAGTATTAGCTGTTCAAGGGATTTTGACATTTATCGCAGGCTGGAACTCATTCCTATGGCCACTCATTATTGCCAACGACGAGAAGTACTATACACTTTCCGTTGGCTTGCAACTACTAAAAGGGCAATATAGCAGTAATTACGCTTTGCAAATGGCAGGTTCTACCTTCATGGTTATCCCCGTTATCTTGATTTTCATGATGTTCCAGAAATATATTTTAAAAGGCTTCAATGTTTCAGGAATGAAATGATGAATTAAAAAGACAAAAAACGGTGCTACAATCCAAAAGTTAGAGCACATGTAATTAAATTTTTTGGCTGGTCTGAAGACAGTATTCTATCTGACTTCGGCCAGCCAATTTTAATTTGATATATTGACGATGATACAATCTTATTACTATAGAAACTTATTATGTTTTGGGATTAGCTTTCGTAAAATATAAATGTTGCAACCTCTAAAAAGATTTTCTACCCATTTTTTTGATTAAGTTAGAATTTACACCTTACATCGGCCTATAAAAAAAGCCGAGAGATAAGTTGTCTCTTCAGCTTTCCGTCCGTTTAGAACTCAAACAATTGCTAGGGATGGTCTTATAAATACTGCCACCCCTACTTCAGTTATCTTATTTTTATCTTCGTAGCAAATTTTCACTACACAAAACTTTCCAATGAGCGCTTCAGGCTTCTTTTAATTTTTAGGAATGTATTTAAATAGCTGATAACTTTCTCTAGCTGTCAAAGCGAGATTCTTAGCTGCCACTTCTTTTTTCAAGGCCGAGTCTAAAGAAATCGGCTCTTGTTGAATTGAAAAAACGCCCAGAAGGAGTGCTTCCAAATCACCTAAGTTTGCGCTTCTCCTACCAGCAAGCCCAATCACTGGAATTGCATATTTCCGAGCAATTTCAGCAATTTTCATTGGTAATTTTCCTTGTGCGGATTGTTGATCTATACTGCCTTCTCCAGTATAGATTAAATCTGCTGTTTTTAGAGCAGCTTCTAAGTTGGTCATTGCTGCAATTAGATCAAATCCAGATTCGATTTTCCCACCAATACAGACCAGACTTCCTGCTATCCCCCCAGCCGCTCCTGTTCCTGCTAGCTCATTTAAATCTGTTCCTACTTGTTCAAAAATAAAGTTTGCCCAGTCTTTTGCCCGTGCATCTAGTCGCTTCACTTGCTCCAAACTTGCTCCTTTTTGTGGTGCAAACACATGTGCAAAACCAAGCTCACCTGAGAAAGGATTACTCACATCACTTCCAATGAAGATTTCAAGTTCTGCGAAGGTTTCTTTTAGCGCGTGTAAATCAATATCAAATTTCGCCTCTTGCAAAAGTAAGTTTCCTTCATGTTTATTTCCTTTTGTAAGAGCAGTAAGCAAGCCTAATCCGCCGTCTGATGTTGCTGTTCCGCCTAAAAAGATAACGATTTGCTTACAATTCCTTGCTTTGGCATCTAGAATCATTTCGCCAACACCAAAACTACTCCCTTGTTTTGTCGTTTCTTCGCTTGGTTTGATGGCTTCAATTCCGATAATCGATGCACTTTCGATGATAGCTGTTTTTTTATTTTCCCAAGTTGTGATGAGGTAGCTGACTTCTCTTGCCCGGTTCAGTGTATCTGTCGCTATCATCGTCACACTTTCCACGTGCTCTAGGCCATGTTTTAAGGCACTCATGCTCCCTTCACCGCCGTCTGAAACTTCATAAACTTGGATGTCTGTTGAAGCATCGATTTGATGAATTCCTTTTTGAATGGCTTCTCCAGCTTCTAAACTTGTTAGACTTCCTTTAAAGGAATCCACCGCGATTGCGATTTTCATTTTTCTTCAACCTCAATCCATGCAAATCCGTAAGCGTTAAGAGAGAGCGTATTTGTAACGAGAGCTTCGTTAATAATGTCAAATCCACTTACGCCTTCGATTGATACAGTTTCATTACTTACGTTTGTAAAAGCCAGAATACTCTTTTGTCCATCTCCAAGATTTCGTTTTAACGCAAAGATTTTTGCTCCATAATCTAACACACTTTGGCTCGCATAAGGGCTAAATTGCTCGTAGTTTTTTCGAGTTTTGATTAACTTAGAAATGCCGTTAAAAATCGTCTTGCGATAATGATTCGTTTCTAACTCGTTAAGCAAAACTTCTTTATCCAATTTTTCACGGTTGATACGCCGATTAATACCAGATTCATTCACACCTTTAAAATCATTTTTAGAACCAAAAAGAGAATGGTAGTAAATGGCTGGGACACCGACCATCGAGAGTAAAATATGATGTGCCGCTATCATTTTCTGAGTTGTCTGTTCATCATCTTCTCCCTCATTCCGTAATGCTTCTGAATAATTAATGTTTAGCTCATAAACTGTCTCACTACCATCTAGATTCGATTTATAAGATACCTTTCCGCCATTTGCCAGCACTTTTTCGACTAAAAATCCACGTTCTTCTTCAGGTAAAATGCCTTCTGTTGGGCGCATTCCAATTCCGTCATGAGAGGCTAGAAAATTAAAATAGGTCGATGTACTTGAAACACGATCAATATTTTTAGCCCAACCGCTTAGAATTTCGCTGCTGTTTTTTGTAAAAGCATGTAAGACAAGCGGCGGAAGCGGAAACTGGTAAACCATCTGTGCTTCATTCCGTTTGTTGCCAAAGTAGCTGATATTTTCTTCATGCGGTACATTCGTTTCAGTGATGATTTGGGTGTTGGGTGCGAAATATTCCAACAAAATTCGCCAAAGCTGAATTAATTCGTGCGTTTCCGTTAAATGAATCGAGCTTGTTCCCGATTTTTTCCACAAAAAACCAATTGCATCCAGTCGAATGGAAGAAGCCCCTTCTCGTGCATAGGTTAAAATAACATCTGTCAGCCGCGCGAGCATTTTTCCGTCTTGAATGTTCACATCGACTTGGTCTTCGCTAAAGGTTGACCATGCTGAAACAGAACCATTTTTTCCTTCATAGGTATGGAAGAGTGGTGATGTCCGAGGCCTTACAACGTTTGAAACATCAAAATTAGGATTTTCTTTTATAAAGGCTTCTCGAAATTCTGGATCTTCTGCTAAAAATCTTTTGAACCAGTCGCTTGATTTTGACATGTGATTTGCAACAAAATCAAACATTAACCGATAATCTTGTCCGAGATGATGAATATCCGACCAGTCTCCAAGTGAAGGATTGATTTGATAATAGTCGGTCACGGAAAATCCATCATCTGACGTATAAGGAAACATGGGGAGTAAATGTACATCCGAAATAGTTTCTCGCGCCACTTCATCAAGCGTTTCTTTAAGCGCAAGTAAAGGTGCCTTGCCTGCAGACTGAATACTATCACCGTAAGTAATCAAATAGACATTGTTTTCCCCGATAACTTCATGTTTAGGAAAGGAAAGTTGTTCAAATTTTTGAATGACGGGTTCAAGCTCCGCCATCACTGCATCTGCTTTATCACGATATATTTGGTTTATTTTTTCTGAAATTGCTTGTTTGATTTCCAATTTATTCACCTACTTGATTCAAGACTAGACTTGCAAAATCTTTTCCGCCAATTTCTATTACGCTTTTATCCGCTTTTTCATCTAATGTGCAACTCTTGCGAAGTGTTTCTGGTAATATAATTGGTTTTTCTTGTGGATTAAATACCCGCAAAATGATTTGGTTGCTTTTTTCTGCTTTTTTCATACTACTTACAAAAATATCATTCGGCACGGTAAGCATGGTTTTTTCTACTGGTAAACCTTGTAAGTTTTCAGGTTGCGGTAATTCAAAACGATCTAGACGCTCTTCAAAGCTATTCAAATTTTGTAATTGATAGCTCAGTACATTACGAGAAACTTCTTCTGCGCTCCCATATAAATGAACGGGTTCTGGCTCTCCTGCCGTAAAACGGCAACTCAGTTCAAATATCCATTCACCTTGCATCTGAGCATCAGGCGTTTCCACCACTTTATTATTAATTCCAGACGCTCGCCCCGGCCGCCAAGCAAGGTCATCGCGTCCAAGTAGGCCAACACTTCTAAATAGAGTGATAAAAAGGTGTTGATTTGTTGCCTCATATTCTTTTAATCCTTTTGGATAAACCGCCAAGTGTCCTGCCTCATCTGGCGTTACAACCAAACGTTCAAGCGGATAAATTGCTTGCGGGGATTCCGCAAACCCAAGTTCTTTCCAATTTGATAAATAAGGGTTATTATTTTGACGTTCTAGCAAACTATAGCCTTGATCTGCGAAACTCATACCCGCTTTATTTTCACTGGCAAACCGCATTCGAATTCGGTGATCTTTAGTTTGATTATCAAGCTTGTGCGCTAAATGAATTAAATCAGAGTTCTTCGTGAGACGAATCGTTGTCTGGATTTTCATCTGTTCGGTTAATGCATTCGCCTGCTCAAGATTTTTTGCCACTGCCACTTCCGTTTCTACAACCATCTGACTTTCTTCTGCTGACTCTTTCACTTCGAGAATATGAAATCCGTTTGAAAAATTGGCTTCGTTTCCTTCGATAGGTGAAAAATCATAAGAATCCCCACCATCCGCGCAATTTTCAAAATCAAAAAAGTTTTTTCGAACCGTTCCATCTGCTCTTCTTAATTCAATTTGTCCGCCAGCAACACAAATCTCATAAAATTCATTACGGATACTTGTTGCTTCCGTTAACGCTAACACTTCAGCAGAGGTTTCATCAAGCTGCAGCTTACGATAGCCAAATCCTTCAAAATGGACTCTTGCTGTAATTTCCGTACGGTAATACCCCGGAAGTTCAACTTGCACTTCGCCGTCCGCCGTCACCTTCACCTGGGTTCCGCCAGAAATATATTCTTGTTTGCGAATCACTTGGTTTAAAATATTTCCTACAATATCTGTTAGTCGAACTTGCTTTGAGTGAGTAAACACAACGAAGTCCACTTGCTTTTCTACACTTTTAGGACTTAAATGGAATGCAAGTACACCCGATTCTTCTCCCAAGACAGCCCTGCTAATTTGCTTTTTCAAAATATTAATCTGATCGTCAATAATTCGTTCTACTTTAAATAAACGATTCATAATTTCCCGATTAGTTTCATCTGAGTTACACCCGCCAATCGAATCATGCGCATGCACGTCAAAAAGAAGTTTTAGACAATGATTAATCCAGTTTTGCGGATAATTTCCACCAAGATCCTTGCTAAGCACTGCCAAAGGTTCCAACTGTTGATACAGTTTTTCTTCTACTTTTGCGTTTAAAATTTTAATATCCACTCTTTGCGAACGTATTGTATTATGAATACGTGATTTTTGACAAGCAATTAGTTCCCCAGAAATTTCAGTAGCGTGCGGGCGCTCCCATGCTTTTTCCATAAAACTTTCATAATCTGACAAAATAAATTCATAATGCCAATCCCGTTTATTGAGTTCTTCAACCACTTGTGGGAAGTGTTTTCGAACAAAAACCTGATCTCCCCCAGCTGGTAGTAACAAAGGCACGTGCGCTGGATTCTTAGCTTCTAGCGCCTCTAAAATCGGAAGCAATGTTTTTTCTACATAGTCCTCTTCATTTGATAAGAATTTTCCCGGACCATATCCAAAAAAGAGATTATTGGTTTTAATCCCCTCTCCATTTGGTGCAATCCAGTTGAAATTTAAATCTTCGCTAACTTGTTCGTTATACACACCTCTTTGTAGCACGCTATAGGACAGGCCAAATCGTCTAAATATGCTTGGTAAATAAGCATTTTGCCCAAAAACATCTGGCAAATAACCAATATCCATCGAATGTCCCAGCGCTTCAGCTCCTAATTTTCCAATTAATAAATTACGAATGGTCGATTCGGTTTGAACAAGTAAAGTATCCCCTTGTGTGTACCAAGGGCCTACATGTAGCCTATTTTCTTGAACAAGTTTTTTGATACGCTGGCCATCTTCAGGCGTATATTTAAGATAATCCTCAACAACAGACATCTGTCCATCAAAGGTATATGTTTTAAATTCAGGTTGCCTCTCCAAAAAGTGCAACAACTGGGAAAGATTTTCACTTAATAATGTATTGGAATCTTCTATTGAAAAGTACCACTCACGATCCCAATGACTATGTGGTACAACAAAAACTTGCCTTTTCACGGATCAATCACCTATTCTAAATTTTTTATTTCTAAAGAGAATGGGACAAACAAATATTTGCCCCATTTCTGATTTTTACATATCAACTTTCTTACCTTTAGCTTCTTTGCGTTTAATAATCGCGTATCTTACAAAGATGTTTCCAAACGCTATTACAAGAACCCCTGCAAGCAAGCCAATTAAATAAGCTGGTAAATGCTCAACAAGTGGCCAGCCCCAAACTGCTGGGAGTGGTAGCCACTGCACTGCGCCTAAGGCAACTGCTGTACAGGAACCTACGATAGCCCCAATCACATTGATAGGAATCGTAATCAGCGGATTTCTTAGCATAAACGGAATTGCACCTTCTGAAATGGCTAGAAATCCTAGTAGGAATGAAGTGCCTCCAACAACACGTAGCTCTTGTGAATACACACGTCGTCCAACAACAAATCGATCGATCATCGTAGATAAGCCAAGTCCAAGTGGCGGAATGACAATTGCAAGTACACGGGCAGTTAGTGGAAAAATGCCATCTGCTGCTAAACCGATTGCAATTGCACCGGCTGCTTTATTGACTGGTCCACCTAAGTCGAATGCTGTTGCAGCTGCAATAACTGCTGATAGACCAATCTCTCCTGCCCCACTCATATTTGTAATCACATCGGCAATCCATTTATTTAAAGCTCCAAATACTGGATCCACGAAATACATATTGAGTACAAAGATGAAAAGTACCGATAAGCCTGGAACCAAGAACATTGGCTTCATAGCGCTTAAATTTTTACTTAATTTAATCTTGTTGTTTAAGAAACGAGAAAAGTAACCTGCCGCAATACCTAAGACTAATGCTCCTAAGAACCCACTTGGAATTCCGCCATCAATTCCCCAGAATGTGTAATGTAACCCGCCTGCAAAAAGTCCACCTGCAAAACCTGCTACTAAACCAAGGCGGTCTGCAATGGAATAAGCCGCAAACATTGCAAATACTGGATAAATAAATTTGAAGAGTAAGTTTCCGAATGCATCTAGATAATGCAAGAAGGTGACTAGACCACCCGTATCACGGTAAGCGGCTTCACCAATAACGGCTGGATCCATTCCAAGCGCTAAGCTCCAAACAAGTTTCGCAATTCCTAGCATTAACCCTGCGGCAACGAGAAGTGGAATCATGTATGAAATCCCTGTCATTACAGCCGTAATGATTTCATTTTTAATTCCTTTCTTTTCCGTGCCAGAATTAGTTGATATTTCTTCAACTGTCCCCTCTACAATTCCTTGGGGAGAATTCAAGGCTTGATTAATAATTTCTTCACTTCGTTTTAAAGGTTCCGCTACTTTCACTTGTACATAAGGCAGACCTGCAAAGCGTTCACGTTCTTTAACTTTTGTATCGACTGCAAAAATAATGCCTGAAGCTTTTTTCACCATTTCAGGCGTAATTTTATCTTCTAGACCGTTAGCACCTTGTTTTTCAACATGGATTTTAATGCCCATTTCAGTTGCTTTCTTCTCTAAAGTTTCAGCTGCCATATACGTATGCGCGATTCCTGTTGCACAAGAAGTAATGGCTAAAAGAAACTTATCCGAATTCACCTTTTCGGAAGTCTTTTCTTCTTTTTCTTCAGATAATAAAGCTACAATTTCTTCTGACGAGTTTGCTGCCTTGATTGCATTTAGATAATTTTCATCTACTAATCGACTGCTTAGCTCAGCCAACAATTTTAAATGTGTCGTTCCTGCTTCGCTCTCTGGAATGGCTAAAAGAAAGATTACATCTACTTTATTTTCAGGATTTAAAGATGGCCAAGCTCCCTTTTTCATTGGTTCATCAAGAGTCATGACTGCAAATCCAGCTTTGTTAACAGCTTTACTTTTTCCATGTGGAATAGCTAAACCATTTTCCATTCCAGTTTCGGAATGTTCTTCTCGTTTATATACATCGGCTAAAAATTCGTCAATGCTTGCGATGTATTCGTTTTCAAAAAGTAGCCGAGCGAGTTTCGACAACGCTTCTTCTCTTGTGGAAACGTGTTGCTTCGCAAGAACTAAATTCGGTGCTATTAGCGCTCCAATATTCATTTAACTTTCTCCTTTGCTCTTTTGATAAAAATAATATATCACTAAAATGCAAACATTTTCATTCAGAATTTGGATAATTATCCAGAATAGGTTACAATAGGGCTGTGAAACGAATCAGGAAGGGGAAGACAAATGGGTGTTTTAATGGCTTACTACGGAAATCATCTCGATGAATTGAGTGAATCTGAAAAGTCGGTTTTTTTTAACCTTGATAACCATCCAGAGCTTGTGAATCAGATGAATTTGACGGATTTAGCAAAACGAATTGCTTCTTCTAATTCTACAGTTATTCGATTAGCTCAGCGACTTGGCTTTCAAGGATATTCGCAGTTTAAATACGAAATTAATCAGCTGCTTGCGCAAATGGTACAAATTCAAGAGAAGGATTTAGTGGCGCAATATCATCGCTTTTTTGAGCAATCTTTGCAAACTTTAACTTTAGAATCGATTGACTATTTTGCAAAGCACATTTATGAAGCAGAAAGTCTGTTTATAGTCGGAGTAGGCTTAACCAAACCTCTTGCTGAATATATGAGTAAATACTTGTACCAACTGAATCGTCCTTCCATGTATATATATGAATCGCATATGCTTGATTTACTTCCACAACTTTGTAAGCGAAACGATTTGGTTATTTTTATCAGTATGAGCGGTGAAACGAGTAGTTTACTTGCCTCGGCTAAAAAAGTAAAACAAACTGGCTGTCCGATTCTTTCAATGACAAATGCAAAGAATAATTCACTAAATAATTTGGTGCTTAGTAGTATTAGTGCGGGAATTCCAACAAATGCTTTTCATAACTATGATATTACTTCACGCTCGTTTTTAATGATTCAAATCGATTTGATTCTTGAACTGTTTTTGAAAAAGTATGCAGATAATTAATCGACTATTCCATTCCCCCACTTTCCTATGTTCTTGCTCATCTTTATTCAATTATTGCTTATATTAAATTTTGAAATACACCTTGGCTTTCGGTGGATTTTTGGACTTTAGGAGTAATTTATCGTTTAAAAAGAATTTGTTTTTTTGAAAGTGTGTGGTATACTCGAAATAAGAAAAGGGATATGCGCTAACATATCCCCGCACAGAGCCATTAAAGATGGTGGCTGATTAGATGATATAAATAACCATCCTTTCGTCCAAAGAATTAGATGGTTATTTTTTTTGCTTATCGTTCGAGTCACGAACAGCTAATACTAACATTGCAAAAGCAATCATCAGCACTAGCGTTTCATACACCGACACAGTTAATCCTTTCCAGGAAGAAACCTCGAATAAACATCGGCCTCACCCCCTTGCTCGGGAATTTCAGCCACCATCTTTACTTCTCTGCTCATTTATCTTAACACGAATTGAGTCTCTTTTCTATCCCCTTTTATCTAGGAGAATATTGATTTTTGTGAGGTAATCATGTTTTTCAAAAGTTATAACTCTTCCAAAAAACTCTCATTGAGTTCATTTTCACTAGTATGCTATTAAAATATTATTTTCCCACGTAAAAAAGCGAAGGAGGCAAATCCTTCGCTTTTCTTATGGTAAGAACGTTTCGTCCATTAAATAAAAGTCAACCTCACGCGCAGCTTCTCTGCCTTCTGCAATGGCTGTCACAACGAGGCTTTGGCCGTATCTTGCGTCCCCACAAGCGAATACTGCTTCCTCACTCGTTCTGTAAAACCCTTTTGCGGCATCAATTGTGTGGCGCTTTGTTTGGCCCACATTAAAATTCGTGAAAATATCATCTGTAGCGCCAGCGAATCCAGCGGCAATTAGAACCATGTCGGCTTCAAAGAAACGTTCAGTACCTGGTATTTGTGTGTACTTATGATTCTCTACATCATGGTCCACTTGAACAGTGTGAAGACCAATTAGGTTTCCAGCGTCGTCTTTTTCAAACGCGACTGTGCTAATTAAATACTTGCGTGGATCAGCACCATAAACGGCTTCCGCTTCAGCGTGAGCGTAATCCATCTGGAAAATATGTGGGTATTCAGGCCACGGGTTTTTCCCGGTCCGCTGTTCCGGAAGCTTACCGCGGTGTCCGAATTGGTGGATGGAGGTTGCACCTTGCCGAAGGGCTGTCGCAACACAATCCGCACCGGTGTCACCACCGCCAATGATAATCACCTTTTTCCCCTGTGCAGAGAGGGTTTGAACGCCCTTGTTATCGAGATTGTCGCGAATGCTTTCGGTCAAGTACGGGACGGCCATGTGAATGCCTGCTGCTTCTCGTCCAGGGATTTCAACATCACGCGGCTTGCTTGCACCCGTTGCTAGGACGACGGCATCGAATTCAGCTTTTAAGTCCGTCATTGTGATGTCAACGCCGGCGTTGACGTTTGTCACAAATTCGACGCCTTCAGCGGCCATCAAATTGACACGGCGCATGACGGATTCTTTCTCGAGTTTCATCGTTGGGATGCCGTACATGAGCAAGCCGCCGATACGATCGCTTTTTTCATAAACCGTGACGAAGTGCCCCGCCTTGTTTAACTGATCAGCGCAAGCAAGACCAGCGGGACCAGAGCCGATGATGGCAATCCGTTTACCCGTCCTATTTTGCGGTGGCTCTGGCTGAATCCACCCTTCGGCAAATCCGCGGTCAATGATTTCCTTTTCAATCGATTTAATGCCGACCGCCGGTTCCGAAATCGCGACCGTACACGCCCCTTCGCACGGGGCTGGACAGACACGCCCAGTAAACTCTGGGAAATTGTTCGTCTTCATAAGCAACATGAGCGCTTCTTTCCAGTCGCCGCGGTAAACCGCATCGTTCCACTCAGGAATCAAATTGTTCAGCGGGCAACCCGATACGCCGTTTTTAATTTCCATGCCAACGCTACAAAACGGGACACCGCAGTCCATGCAACGCGCCGCTTGAATCGTTAAATCTTGTTCCGGCATCGGTAGATTATATTCATTCCAGTCGCGCGTCCGCGTTTTCGGATCGCGAACGGGCGCTTTAATCCGTTTATAGTCCATAAAACCAGTTGATTTTCCCAAATTCATCGCCTCCTTTACTGCGCCGTAACTTCCTCTTTATTTCCCGTCAGCTCATAAAATGCTGCCAGTTCAGCCGCCGCATGCGTTTCACCGCTCGCTTCAAGCTCTTCCATTCGCGTCAAAATCGCCTCATATTCATGCGGAATGACGTACACGAAATGCTCAAGTTCATTTTCAAATTGGTCTAAAATGGATTTCGCGAACTTGCTCCCTGTGTAGGCGACATGGCGAATCAGCATATCCTTCAAACGATTCGCCTCCCGCGCAGAAGACACGCTCCGCACCGAAACAAGTTCGTGGTTCGTCTTCAAATGAAAGGCTTCCTTGTCACGCGTATAAACGTACGCCACACCGCCTGACATTCCCGCTGCGAAATTGTCTCCCACTTCGCCTAGAATGGCTACGGCACCACCTGTCATATATTCACAGCCATTATCACCGATGCCTTCTACAACGGCGGTCGCACCGCTATTTCGTACGGCAAATCTGGCGCCCGCTTTTCCTAACATATAAGCTTCTCCGCCTGTTGCGCCGTAAAGTGTGACGTTGCCGACGATGGCCGATTCGTGCGGATTTACGGGTGTCTTGTCATTTGGTGCGACGATGAGTTTCCCGCCTGACAGCCCTTTTCCGAAGTAATCGTTCGCATCGCCTATGATTCGAAGTGTCATGCCATTTGGCGTAAAGGCACCAAAACTTTGACCTGCAACACCGATAAACGTCAAATCAACGGTATCTTCCGGTAAGCCTTCTGCGCCAAATTTTTCGCTAATCATTGAACCCGAGATGGTGCCAATTGCGCGGTCAATGTTGCGCACAGGGAATGTCCCCGTCACTTTTTGCCCCGCTTCAAGTGCTGGCTGAATTTGCTGTACAATTTGGCGGGCATCAAGTGTTTCTTCTAACTTATGATTTTGCGCCTTCGTGCAAATTTGCGTCTGTGTTTTGTAAAAGTCATCTGTATAAAGCAACTTGCTGAAGTCCAAATATTTCGCTTTCCAGTGTGCGTCTTTTCGTTCGTGGAGTGTGATATATTGTTTTTGGCCAATTAGTTCGTCCAGCGTGCGGAAACCTAGTTCCGCCATCATTTCGCGCATTTCTTGAACGATAAACTGGAAGAAATTCACAACATAGTCGGCGGAACCGGCAAATTTTTTGCGCAGCTCTGGATTTTGTGTTGCGACGCCAACCGGGCAAGTATCCATGTGACAAACGCGCATCATGACGCAGCCGAGTGTCACGAGCGGCGCTGTCGCAAAACCATATTCTTCTGCGCCTAGTAATGCCGCGATGAGAACGTCTTTACCGGTCATCATTTTGCCGTCTGTTTCCAAGGTGACTTGATTTCTAAGGCCATTCAAAAGGAGCGTTTGCTGTGTTTCCGCGAGACCAATTTCCCACGGTAAACCAGTGTGGCGAATGCTACTTCTGGCAGCAGCACCTGTTCCGCCTTCATAGCCGCTAACTAAAATGACATCGGCGTTTCCTTTTGCCACACCAGACGCGATTGTGCCCACGCCGGTTTTCGAAACGAGTTTCACATTAATACGCGCCTTTTGATTCGCGTTTTTTAAGTCAAAAATAAGTTGGGATAAATCTTCAATTGAATAAATATCATGATGTGGTGGCGGGGAAATGAGGCCGACTCCAGTTGTTGAACCACGTGTTTTGGAAATCCATGGATACACTTTCTTCCCAGGCAAGTGTCCTCCTTCGCCTGGTTTCGCCCCCTGTGCCATTTTAATTTGCAACTCTTCCGCATTGACCAAGTAATGGCTTGTTACGCCAAAACGACCAGACGCCACTTGTTTAATCGCGCTTCGGCGCAAATCGCCGTTTGCATCGCGCACAAAACGCGCTGGATTTTCACCGCCCTCACCGCTATTGCTTTTGCCACCAAGGCGATTCATTGCTACAGCGAGCGCTTCGTGGGCTTCTTGGCTAATCGAACCGTAAGACATCGCACCCGTTTTAAACCGTTTAAAAATCGCTTCGGCTGGTTCAACTTCCTCGATAGGAACGGGCTTACGATCACTTTTTATATCAAACAAGCCACGTAGAAAAGCTTGATTTTGATTTTGCATTAAATCGGAGTATAGTTCGTAAGCTTCGCGGTCATTTTCGCGTGTCGCGCGTTGCAAGGAGTGAATCGCAAGCGGATTATAGACGTGATATTCGCCGTTTGAACGCCACTGGTATTCACCGCCTGAATCTAGCGTAAACGCCTGATAGCCAATATCGTGAAACGCTTGTCTATGGCGGAGCCACGCTTCTTTCGCAATAATATCAAGCGGGATGCCAGATAATACGCTTGCCGTCCCAGGGAAATATTTCTCTGTTACGTCAGCGCCAATGCCAATCGCTTCAAAAATTTGTGCTCCGCGGTAACTTTGCACAGTGGAAATTCCCATTTTCGACATCACTTTTAAAATTCCGTCTGTGAGCGCCTCCATGTATCTCGTTTCCGCTTCATCAAGCGTAAAACCTTTCATGCGACCTTGCTCAATTAAATCATGGAAAGCGTGCAGCGCAAGATACGGGAAAATCGCATCCGCACCATAGCCAATAAGTGTTGCGCATTGATGAACGTCACGCGCCTCGGCTGTTTTCACGATGAGGCTCGCTTTCGTCCGCAAACCTTTTTGAATCAAATGTTGATGCAAACCACTTACCGCAAGGAGTGACGGAATACCAATCCAATCGGCGTTCGTCCCTTCGTCCGTTAAAACAATGAGCTTGCTACCTGCTTGAATGGCTTCTTCTACTTGGGTAAAAAGAATGTTTAAGCGCGCATCTAGCGACTCGCATTCTTCTTGTTTGAACAGCATCGGTAAAATCGTCGTGGCTTCGCTAAATTTAGTTTGGTTTTTTAGGGCCGCATATTCCTTACGCGTCAAAATTGGCGTTTTCAAGCGGATTCGATTAGCGTTTTGTGCGCCAGGAGCTAAAATATTTCCTTCGTCGCCTAGAAGCGTCATCGTCGACACAACCGTTTCCTCGCGAAGTCCGTCGATAGGCGGATTCGTCACCTGCGCAAATAGTTGCTTGAAGTAATTAAACAAAAGTTGTGGTCGTTTCGAAAGCACGGCAAGCGGCGCGTCGTACCCCATTGCGCCCATCGGATCTTTTTTCTCCGTCACCATCGGAATTAAAATTTTGTTCAACTCGTCCTGCGTGTAGCCAAAAGCCTGCTCGAGTTTAAAACAAGCCGATTTTGTGAGCGGCACGAAATCCTCTTTTACATCTTTCGTGAGCTCGGAAATATCGGTTAGATTTTCAAGCCAGTCCGCATATGGTTCCGCCGATTCTAATGCCCCTTTAAGCTCGGCGTCCGGAATGATACGCCCTTGCTCCAAATCAATGAGCAGCATTTGGCCAGCGCCAACGGTTTCTTTTTTCACAACGTCTGCTTCATCAACTGGCACAACACCTGTTTCCGACGAATAAATGATTGTCCCGTCTTTCGTCAAATAATAACGAGCCGGACGCAAGCCGTTGCGATCTAAAATTGTCCCAATGACGCGGCCGTCCGTGAAGGAAATCGAAGTCGGTCCGTCCCATGGTTCCATGAGTGTCGCGTGATACTCATAAAACGCACGTTTTTCCTCCGACATATTTTTGTTTTTATCCCACGGCTCCGGAATGAGCATCATTGCCGCGTGCGGGAGCGCCCGCCCTGTTTGCACGAGGAATTCAAGCGCATTATCAAGCGTGGCCGAGTCGCTACCTGCTTCATCAATGATTGGCAAAACCTGACCGAGCTTTTTGCCAAAAAGTGGACTTTCTGCGCGTTTCTCACGAGCCTTCATCCAGTTCACATTGCCGCGTTGTGTGTTGATTTCACCGTTATGAATCAAGTAGCGGTAAGGATGCGCCCGCTCCCAGCTTGGAAATGTGTTCGTCGAAAAGCGCGAATGAACGAGCGCAAAAGCCGACGTGTATTCTTGGCTTGCGAGGTCCAAATAATACGCGCTAATCTGCTCTGGCAGTAACATCCCTTTATAAATCACTGTCCGAGTTGATAAACTCGGCACGTAAAAAGTCCCTTCTAAGTCAAGTGTCTTTGCAAAATTTTCAATTTGTTTCCGTATCAAATAAAGCGCGCGTTCAAATTCCTTTTCAGAACGTGCTTCTTCCTGTTCAATAAAAATCTGGTAAATTGCCGGCTCCGTCTGTTTCGCGCCCGCGCCAATTTTCGTTGCATCGGTTGGCACTTTTCGGTAGCCAAGAAACGTTTGCCCTTCTTCCGAAACAATTGCCGCAAACCGTTCCATCAGCTTTGTGCGTTCAAATTCATCTTGCGGAAAATTAATCATGCCCACCGCATATTTAAATTTTTCTGGAAGTGAAATGCCCTCTTCAGAACAAACTTTTCTAAAAAAAGCATCTGAAATTTCAAGTAAAATGCCAGCGCCATCACCCGTATCTCCGCCAACCTCACCACCGCGGTGTTTAAGCTGGCATAACATGTGAATCCCTTGCTCCACAATTTTATGCGAACTTTTATTTTGTACATTCGCCACAAAACCGATTCCACAAGCATCATGCTCATTTTCTGGATTATATAAACCATGTTTTTTTGGCAATCCTACATTTCTCATTCAAATTCCTCCTCCAGCATCCGCCTCTCTTTATTGACGGAATAAACTAAATTGATAGAAAATTCTCTCCCATCAAGTGACGTTTTGTGTAAGTTCTATTTTATCCCTTTTCATTTATCGAAACAATATATATAATAGAATAAAACAATCTCATTTTGAGAACGAAAGAAGTGTTTAACGTGGAACTACGCCAATTAAAATATTTTATGGAAGTCGCAAGAGTCGAACATATGACGCAAGCATCCGAAAATTTACACGTCGCCCAATCTGCCGTCAGTAGGCAGATTATTAAACTCGAAGATGAACTCGGCGTGGCGCTGTTTGAACGCGTCGGCCGAAATATGCGCCTTACAAATGTTGGGAGAGATTTTCTTGAACAAGCCAAGCGCGCCTTCAATGAACTCCAAAAAGCAGAATCCATTGTTACCGAGTATACCAACCCAACACTTGGAACCGTGCGCGTCGGGCTCCCTAACTCGCTCGCAACAAAAGTTTTACCCGCCGTCATTTCCAAGTTTCGGGAAAAATATCCCGACATTTCCTATCAATTTCTGGAAGGCTCAAACGCAGAACTCACAAACATGCTACACTCTGGCGACCTCGACTTCACGTTTTTGTCACCCGTTCCAGCTGAATCTGAATTTTTTCACACAACCCGCTTCTTTGATGAAAAATTAAAAGTAATCGTCCCAAAAACGCATCCGCTAAGCAGCGAGCAGACGTTAACGCTTCAAGACCTCGTCCAAGAAAAATTTATCCTTTATCCGAGCGACTTCGATTTATTCCAAATCGTCCAAAAGTCCGCCGAAAAAAAAGGTATTATGCTTGATATCGCCTTTCAAAGCACCGATTTCTACACAATTCAAGGCCTAGTCGGCGCTGGACTCGGCATCTCCATTCTCCCAGAAATGATTTTAGACGGTGCCATCTTCAAAGAAACCATCAGCATCCCTTTGCGCGACAAGGACTTACGCCGTTCAGTCGGCCTCATCACCACCAAAAAACGCAATTTATCTCCATCCGAACGACTATTTCACGATTTTATTTTAGAATTTTTCCAAAGCAAATAGATTTTTCGCATCAAAATAAAGAAGCATACATCCAAGTAACCATTCCATTTCAAACATGGTTGTTACTGAATTTATGCCTCTTTTTTTCGCACTCCTTTACACTTGGTTAAACGCATCGGGATAGCGCACTTCTCCGCTAAAATCAGTTAAGCCGCCCGGATACAATTCAAGCGCTAAAAAGTTTTCTTCCGGGACATCAAACGGTGCAGAAATCCCAAAATCAGCAGCTTTCTTAAAACCAAATTTAGGATAGTAAGACGCATGGCCGAGCACGATAATTCCCGGATATGCTTTGGCACGCGAAAGCCGAATGCCCTCCTCAATGAGCGCACTCCCGACCCCTTCGCCTTGAAATTCTGGCAACACCGAAACCGGTGCAAGACCAAGTAAAACGCGTGTTTCCCCTTCTCTTTCAAGAAAAATTTCACTAAGCAAGGCGTGACCGACAAGTTGTCCGTCTAACGTTTCAGCGACAAGTGAAAGGTCACAGACATACTGCTCCGTTTCACGAATTAAATCCACTAACTTAGCTTCATCTTCGCGACCAAAAGCGCGTTTATGAATCTCAAAAATTTCCCGATTTTCCTCCTGCGTTTCTATCCGTATGTTCATTTTATCTAACCTGCTTTTCCATTCGATATTTTTCAAGCCCAAGTATCGCTTGCTCGACTTTATCCGCAGTTATTTCACCCGGCATCATATGAATTGTTTCGCCCGCCTCTGTCGCACGAGTTGAAACAGCGCGTATATCGCTTTCAGAAAGTGACTCCGTCAACATATCGGCAAGTGAAGTCGGCAAACCAAGCGCCGTATAAAATGGCAGTAACCGTTCCAATTCATCAAAGCGATTTTCAAGAACGAGTTGAACGAACACGCCGTACGCAACTTTATTCCCATGTAAGATAGAATGTGTTTCTGGAATCATTGTGAGTGCATCGTGAATTGAATGTGCGCCAGCCGTTCGGCCATAGCGGTCACCAAAGCCACCCACCATTCCAGCAACTAAAATATTCGTTTCAACCGTTTTAATAAACGCATCATTTAATTCGCCCGCTTCCATTGCAGCAATTGCCGAAACGCTAAGCTCTAACAGATTTTCCCGACATTTATTCGCTGCAAAGTAAGCAATTTCAACTTCAACCGGCAGATTTTCCAGCTGGGAAATGATGACATCCGCCTCGTACCATTTCGCAAGCGTATCACCAATTCCAGCAATCATTAGCGAGATCGGAGAATGCAAAATGATTTCCGGCTCAATTAAAACAAGCGCGTTGCTTTCAGGGAACACATCGTAGCAAATCATAGCGCCGTTTTGATCATACATGACGCTAAGCGGTGTCGCTGCCGCACAAGTCGAAGCAAGAGTCGGTAAAATAAGCACCGGCATGCGTAACACATGCGCAGCCGCTTTCGCTAAGTCCGTTATTTTCCCACCGCCAACTGCAATAATCGCTTCAAATTGTTTTTCTTGAACGAGGCGAACAATTCGGTCGCGCTCTTCGTAGGTGCAGTCGCCATTATATTGTTCAAATGAAACGGTCACCTCTGGCAAATCAGGAAATTTCTCCTCAGCCACTTCCCATGACTTGTCGCCATGCAAAACGAGGACTTTTTCCAAACGACGTCTTTTTAAATGTTCCGGTAGCGTTTTCCATGCGCCCGTTGTACAAACATATTCTTGCGGTGCTCCGCGTACAATCAATTCTTCAACCATGATGAATCCTCCTCCAAATCTTTTGCCACTAATAAATAGTCTGCTTTTCTTGCAAAGTGAAGAATGAGCTCCGTGAACTCTCCTTCACTCGATTTAATTTCCACGCTGTGTCCGAGCTTTTTCGCCATTTGTTTCGCCAAATAAAGCCCAATGCCCGTCGCTTTCTTTTCTTTCCGACCAATCATGCCCGTGAAGCCTTGCTCAAACACGCGCGGCAAATCTTCTTCACTAATGCCACGACCGTTATCCCAAATATGCAAATCGATGCGCTCTTTTTCCTCCTCACACCAAATCTTCACTTCGCCACCCTCAGGCGTATACTTCAAAGCATTTGAAATAATCTGGTCCAAAATAAACCCAAGCCACTTGCTGTCCGTCCGCACATCAACGTTCACATCGTCCATCGAAAGCTTTTTCTTCCCGGAAATAAACAGCCGAGAATGGCGCTTAATCGACTCCCTAACAACACTTCCAAGATTTTGTTCTTGGATAAAATAGTCTTTTGCAAATGTGTCAAGCCGGGAGAAGTACAGGGCTTGCATCACTAATTGATCCACCCGGTCAAGCTCCTCATCGACTTTCGAAAAAATCGTTGCAGTATCATTCAAATCCGGATTTTTAATCAGCATTTTACTAGCCACAAGTGGTGTCTTAACTTCATGCACCCAGTATAAAATAAAATCATGATATTCTTCTTGCTTATCTTGAAGCGCCGTCACCGTTTTTTGTTCTTCTCGATGCTTTTTGCGCATCAGTTCATTGAAGAAAGCTTGCTCGCTCGTACGCGGTTTCGGTAAGAGTTCGATAATATTTTCATCGATTTCCCCATCAACAAGCTCTTTCATTTCTTGCCAGTACCGATATTTAAAAATATAGCCGAGAATCAGATAGGCGACTAAAAACATGAACACGAAAAAGTATAAATAAATAATATTGCCGAGTGTTAGTTTACTGTTTGGATCAATGTAAATTAAAAGACCAACAAAAAACATGACGATGAAAAAGAAAAATAAGAAAAAGCGTTTATCGCGTACATAGCGCCACCAAGTCATTTAGCTCACCCTTTCTCGTCAATTTCAAGTGGAACAAAATCAAATTTTTGGAAATCAAACAGCCCTTGATCGGTAAGTTTATATTCTGGAATGACAGGCAAAGTAAGAAACGATAGCGTAAGAAACGGATCAAATCCGCGCGCCTGACTAATCGTCTGGAACACACTTAAAAGCGTTTCTAAATCGGCTTGCACTTTTTCAAACGGGGCATGTGTAAGTAGGCCCGCAATTTCGAGGCGCAACTCGCCAAGCAATTTGCCATTTGCAACAACGACAACGCCGCCGCCAATTTCCGTTAAACGACGAATCGCAAAATCAATGTCCGCATCATTCATACCAACCGCCACAATATTATGAGAATCATGGGCTACAGTGGTCGCAATGGCGCCGTTTTGCATACCGAAACCTTTCACAATGCCTAGGCCAACATTTTCCGTTCCTTTATGCCGCTCCACAACGACCATTTTAGCTAAATCGCGGGAAGCGTCGGGAACAAATTCGCCGTTTTTGAGGTCCACAGTGGCGGTTAAACGCTCGGTGAATAAACTGTTTGGCAACATGCCCATCACGCGTACGTTTTCCGATTTCAAAGTGAGTCGCAAATCTTTTTTCGTTAAGCGATGTGTGATTTTTGGCGATACAAAATTGGTATCCGCTTTTCCGAATTTTTCTTCCAAACGAATGCCGTCCTGAACGAGTAGCTCTCCTTTTTTGAAAACTTTTGTAATCGCAACATCCTCCAAGCGTTCGAGGAAAACAAGATCCGCTTGGTAGCCGGCTGCAACCGCCCCCAAATAAGGTAAATTATGACAGTTTGCAGCATTAATTGTTGCCATTTGAATCGCTGTAATCGGCGCAATACCGTGCGCAATCGCAAGCCGAATATTGTAATTAATCGACCCCTCCCGAACTAAATCCGGAATTAATTTATCATCTGTACAAAAACAAAAACGGTGACTGTTTTCAATTCGCACAGCCTGAATCGCTTTTTCTAAATCGCGTCCAACTGTTCCTTCACGAAGCATGACAAACATGCCCGCCTGAACGCGGTCTAGCGCCTCATCGCGCGTCGTACTTTCATGGTCCGTCCGAATCCCAGCCGCCAAATAATTATTCAAGTTATCGCGCGTTAAGCCGGCCCCGTGCCCATCAATGCGCCCGCCATTCGCTTTCGCATCAATGATTTTCTGTAAAATATCAGCCGAGCCTGATGCGACCGACGGAAAATCCATCACTTCCGCAAGCCCAATGACTTTCTCATGTGTATAAAGCGGCTTTAAATCTTCCGCAAGAAGTGTGGCCCCGTTGTTTTCTTGGGGCGTTGCTGGGACAGAAGATGGTGACATGACAAACATATCGATTGGCGCGTCTTCTGCATCTGCTAGCATAAATTCGATTCCCGGAACGCCTGCCACATTGGCGATTTCATGTGGGTCCGTCACAATCGTTGTGACACCATTTGGCAAAAGTACACGGGCAAACTCGCTCGGTGTAATCATGGCGCTCTCCACATGGACGTGGGCATCTATAAAGCCAGGCGCGATATATTGCCCTTTCGCATCAATAATTTTAGCAGCCTCTTCAAACGAGCCAATGCCGGCGATATAACCGTTTTTAATGGCAATGTCGCCCTCCATAATTTCTCCTGTAAAGACGTTGATAATTCGACCATTTTTAATAATACAATCCGCCTTCGCCCGATGATCACTGACGGCAATGCGCTCACGTAAACTTTGAACTGTTTCCAACTCGAAATCCTCCTCTTATTTTTGTTCAAAAAAACCTTCGTCGTTTAAATAGCTTTCCGCGGCTTCAATCGTTGGGAATATCGCTTCCACATTTTCGAAAGCGTAAACAATCCACATTTTATTTTCATAAATTAAGGACAATTTTTCATTAAATTCATCAACATACGTTATTTCTTGCCCTTCTTGGAATATATCCCCGTCGCTATCCATATATGCGATTGCGGCTTCGATGAGCCCGACTAATTCGGATTCGTTTGCTTCAAAAACGTTGAAATAACCTTGTTTATCAAGCGTATCCGCATCTAAATACGGCGCATACACATAGCCATTTCCGTTAGGATGTAAATGTTTAATTAAGATGGACTTATCACGTTTACTTTCTGGATAATGATAATTCACACGCCCAAGCGAAATCGCTTTTTCCTCTAATTGGGTATACCGGGAAATAATTTGTTTTTTCTCTTCAAAAGTTAGCATCGTCTTCTCTTCTTTCTTATTTAAAATCTTTCGCTAGCATTTGTTCTTTGGCAACAACTGGTAGCCAGTCATGGACATCTTGAAAGATGAAGCCAAGATTTTTAGCTTTTGTATTGTCTAAATAATACGATTTCGGAATATCAAACGGCGATTCGTTTTCATCATCAGTTTCCGAAACATCAGCAACATGCGCTTTTTTCTGCGTAATTGTTTCTAATGTTTCGATTAATTCGCTAAGCTTGTAAACACCATTTGACGCCGCGTTTATCGGGCCAGTAAAGTCTGACTTCGTGCCGATAAACGCAAGAAACCGCGCAGCTTCGTCTGAGGTAATAAACCCGATTTCCGCCTCCTCGTTTTGGAGCCCGATTTCTGTACCATTCATGATTCTTGATGTATGAAATTGCAGACGCTTCGTGTAATCATCGGCGCCAAGCACGATTGGAAAACGTACAGCGACCACGTCGAAATCCGCTTTCTGGCAATATACCGCTTCGCCGAGACGCTTCCCTTCGCCGTAATCAAAGTCCATGCGGTCGCCAAGAATAATTTCGTAGTGCTTGCTATCAAAATCTTCTTCCAAAAGCGCCCGTCCTTTTATCCCGTAAACCGAAAGAGAGGACGTATAAATCAGCCGCGTTTTCTTGCCTTTAAAGGCTTGAATTAAATAAAGCGCATCTTGCGGTGAAAAACAAATATTGTCATAAATTACATCAAATTGTTCATTTGCCAGTTGAAATAAATCTTCGCGCCGCTCGCGATTTAATTTTAAATGCCTCACACCAGCTGGAATAGTCACATCCGCCTTGCCGCGCGTCACAATCGTCACACGGTGCCCCTCCGCTTGCAAAATATCCACAAGACGCTTACCAAAAAAACGCGTACCACCTAAAACTAAAACCTTCATCCAAACCCCTCCTTTTTTTATGTAAAAACAGGAAGTAAAAGTTTCTCGTAGCAAAAGAAACCTACTTCCTCCAATTTATTCAATCATATAGCCCTGCCCTTTTTTCGTCTTAATGAAATCATCTAAGCCAATTTCGGCAAGTTTTTTACGAATGCGCACAACATTAACGGTAAGCGTATTGTCGTCCACAAAACTTTCATCTTCCCAAAGTGCACGCATGATTTCGTCACGGCTAACAATACTGCCTTTTTGTTTCATTAATTCATATAAAATTAAAAACTCATTTTTAGTCAGCTCAATCTTTTCATCAAGAAAAGTAAGCGTGTTTGTGTCGATATGCAAAAAGACATTATTATGTTCCATGACATTGGGCTCTTCAAGTTCAGCATACGAATAAGTACGCCGCAGAAGCGCATTAATTCGCGCCATTAAAACGTCCAAATCGACAGGTTTTTCAATATAATAATCTGCCCCCATATTCATGCCCATAATTTGATCCATACGCGAATTTCTAGAAGACAAGAAAATAATAGGTACGTTCGAAACTTCGCGAATTTGATTGCACCAGTAAAAACCATCAAAGTATGGCAAATTCACATCTAAAATAACCAATTGTGGTTCGAATTCTAAAAACTCATTTAAAATGTTATTAAAATCCTCTACGGTGTGAATATCAAAGCCCCACTTCATCAAATGTTTTTGAATCGTATCGCGAATGACTAAATCATCTTCTACAATATAAACTTTAACCATCGTTTTGCCTCCAATTTCAAACTAACACCACACGACCAGTTCTATTTGTATTTCATTTCGCAGCGCGTATCTGTCTCCATCACCGGATAATGAAATCACCTGCTTTAAAGTAAAATTTCGCTCTTCTCTATTTTAGCTGATTATCGTTATTTTTACCAATTAATGGCGGAAACGCGTGACAATATTCATGTAGCTGTTCACACAAATCCAGTAATAAAAACCATAAAAAATGCAGTACACACTTGTGACGATAATGACAGGCCACTGCAAGCTATAATCGATATTTCTTGATAGCCCAATCATGGCAATCATGCTGTGTGAAAGGCCAAGTAAGAGCGGAATAATAAACATTGGCGCAATTTGTCTAGAAACAACACGCCTTAATTCTTTTCGCGTTAAGCCCAGTTTAAAGAGTGTCGTAAATTGATTTTGCTCTAAATAGGCGTCCGTCACTTGTTTAAAGTAAATGATACTGCCTGTTGCCATGAAGAAAACCAGTCCAATAAAGACGCCAATATAAAGAATCGTTCCCATTAAAATCGACACCATGTGATAGTTGGAATAATAGCTTGAAAAGTTTTCCGACCATAGATTTATTTTTCCTTCTGTGGCCATTTGAATTTTATTTCCTAAAGCTTCGGAATGATCGACTTCTGTCACATCATAGATGGAAACTTTTTGCGTGCGTAACTCTCCTGTAAGTTGATTATAAAACGCATCACTAACAACAAGCATCGCATCTGCAAAACCAGCATTAAAAATCGGATAATAGCGAAAATCGGTAATCGTGACATCGCCTAGTTTTTTTGTTTTATCGGTTGAAACAATTTTAAATTCTTCGCCTAGCAATTGTTGTACACGCTTATCACGTACATTGCTCATTGATTTTCCAACAAAAACAGCTTCACCCGTTTTTAAATTTTTAATGGGTTTATTATTCCTGTTTTCTACTAAATTAAGACGATTAAATTCTGATTCTGTAATGAAAGAAAACGTAGCTTTATTTTGATAGTAATCATACGGCATTTGGTCGAGTTCTTGCTCAACGTAAGCATCAATATAAGCACTTCTTGTCATGTAATTTAAATTATGATTCTTATCGCGCTTAATAATCCGCTCCACTTCAGCTTCTTTATTTGGTGTTAAATTTAAAAGTTGATAACTACTTGGATTTTCTTTTTGCACTTGATCGATGGTGATGTAATAGAAGCTACTAATAGCGCCGATGATAGTTAAAGTTGTGGCACTTAAAACGGCAATCATGGCTAATGTATTGGCATTTTTTTTCATGCGGTAGCGAAGGGATGTGACGGTGATTAAATTTGTTCCGCGATAATAGGCCTTTTTAAAGTTATAAAAATAACGTAACCCGAGTGGCATGGAGTAGCGAATAAAAATCCATGTTCCCAATATAACTGACCCAAGGATCAATAAAATGCAGTTGCCAAATCCTACTTTTTCCCAAAAAGAAGAATTTACAACGATTTGAAGTGCTAAACAATAGCCAAAGACGATGAAAAGGAGTCCGGCAATGGTCAACATGAGCGAGCCTTTTACACGTTTCTCGCGTGTTTCGGATTTAAAGAGTTCGAGCAAACTGTAGCGAAAAATGATGTACACCGCATAGACTGACGTGACGCCCATGATGAGGAGGAAAGTATAGATGGTGTCTGTAATCGCCTTAGTAGACACAATTAGCTGTGTATCTACGCGTAAGTTGACAATCCAAAAGAGGAGCATAATGAACAGTTTAGAAAAGAAAATACCTGTCAAAATCCCCGCCACAAGCGCGAGCAAATAAGTTAACAAATTTTCAAAAATAATAATAATACTAATTTGCCCTCTTCTTAAACCGAGCAAAGCGTACAAGCCAAATTCCCTTTTTCTTTTTTTTAAAAAGTAGCTATTCGAATAAAAAATGAAAAAGCCGACAAATAAAATAAGAATGACGCCCGCTGATGAAAATAAAGAGTTCCCAACAACTTCCCAGTTTTTGAAAATTTTATTTATAAGCGGATTTTGCGAAAGCGACATAAAGGTAAAATAAATTAATACGCTAATCGCAATACTAATGAAGTAAATCAAATATTGGTTGAAATTTTTTCGCATGTTGGTGACAGCAATTTTAAAAAGCGTCATCAGCTTCACCGCCAAGCATCGCCAGCACATCTAATATTTTTTGAAAAAATTGTTTGCGCGTCGTTTTACCGCGGTGAATTTCAGTATAGATTTCACCATCTTTAATAAATAAGACGCGGTCTGAATAGCTTGACGCAAAAGCATCGTGCGTGACCATTAAAATCGTAGCACTTCCTTGTTCTTTCGCTTGCTTTAAACCTTCCAATAAGTTCGTTGCCGCCTTTGAATCAAGTGCACCGGTTGGTTCATCCGCAAAAATAAGCGCTGGCTTTGTAATCATCGCGCGGCAAACTGCTGTGCGTTGTTTTTGGCCGCCTGAAACTTCACTTGGAAATTTATCACGCAAATCATAAATGCCAAATTGCCTTGCAATCTCTTCAAAACGCACTTCAATTTCAATAGGTGGCACACGATTTAAAGAAAGCGGCAACACGATATTATCTTTTAGCGACATCGTTTCTAATAAATTATAATCTTGAAAAATAAAGCCTAATTGGTCCCGCCTAAACATCGCCAATTCCTTTTGGCGCATATCGGAAAGTGACTTCCCGTTAATTTCAATTTCACCAGAAGTGGGGCCATCAATTGATGACAGCACGTTTAAAAGTGTCGACTTTCCCGCACCAGACGGTCCCATGACACTAACAAACTCCCCCTTTCTCACCTCTAAAGAAATACTATTTAAAGCAGGAAAAAGACTTCCTTTTGACCCGTAAACTTTACGCACTTTATGGGCTTTTAAAATTAAATCTTCCATCGTTTTCCTCCTGATATTCAGTCATCTCGTGTTATTTTACAGTATACCGAAAGATTTGAACAAGGTCTATAGTTGTAGAAAGCTATTTTTTTCAAAAAAAAAAGCAGATATTCTGCTTTTTAGAAAGATAATGCTGGTTCTTCCGACGTTTTACGATTTTCCTCGCCAAATTCCGCCATGCATTCCTGAATAAGCATTTCTAGCTCAGAAAGTGAGATTTCACTATCATACGCGGTAATATCCCACACAAGTTCTCTCTCTTCTTTAATAAACGTATAAATTTCAAGGCGTCCGTGTTGAAAAACTGTTACACGTGGCATTTTTAACTCGAGCTCACAAACGGCAGACCAAGTTTGAAAATCGCCGCGATACGAAATTCCTTCTTTGGAAAGTTCAATAGTCGGCTGCACGTTTAAAAGCCGAAAAAACGGACGCAAAGTCGCCGCCGCTAGAAAAATGAGGAGAATGACTTCCTCCGTTCCCGTAACCCCTTTCAAATGACTAAAACTCAAATATATCAAGACGCAAACAGCCAAAGTCATCAGCACACTTGAAAAAACAAGCCGCCGATTCACCATCAACTTCATCGTCTCACCCGACTTCAATTTAGCTAAATTTCCCATCTTTTCGATCCTTCCTTTATCCACATAACTTCATTCTACACTAAATCCTACTGGATAAAAAGGGGCAACCTCCAAAATCAACATACTGACAAACGATGATTTTCGTTAGTTAGCATCACTTCGAACCATTGACCTTTAATTCTTAGAAGTGTTAAAATACTTGTAAATTGGGGGAGATAAATATGGTAAGACAACTTATTTTAACTGGCTTTATGGGAGCTGGCAAAACGACCATTGGAAAGCTCTTAGCAAACAAAATGGAACTTCCATTTATTGATATTGATAAGGAAATCGAAATCGAACAAGAAAAGTCAATTCGTGAGATTTTTGATACATATGGCGAAGAAGCCTTTCGCAAAATGGAGCGCGGAAAACTTGCCGAATTACGCGACACTTCTGCCGTGCTTTCAACCGGAGGAGGTATTGTGCTAGACGACAACAATCAAGCCTTCCTAATCCGCCACCCCGCGCCGGTTTTTTACTTAAGGACGAGCCCGAAAATCTTTCTACATCGCCTCAGAAACGACACAACAAGACCTCTCCTTCAGGCTAAAACGAGCGAGGAGATAACCGCCATTTTCGAAAGTCGCACACCACTATACGAGCAAACTGCTAATTATGTCATCATAACCGACAATAAAGATCCTTACGAAATTGCCGATGAAATTTTGGCGAAACTAAAATAACCCCTCGCTGCTGCGAGGGGTTATTTTAGACTGAATATGGTGTGAAGCTGTTTTATATTTGATTTTAGTTTACTGTATGCAGCGTTTACACCAAAGTTCTGGTAAAATTGCCGTGTAATCTTTCGTGAATGTCAATAAATCATAAAACATTTGGTCATAATATCCCGACTCGTCCACTTCAATTTCTTTTAAAACATGCAAAGCGTCGAGTGCCTTATCGCGCAAGGCAGGTAAAATATAACCGGTAATTTTAATTTGACCGAGTGCGGCACTAACAGCTATTTTCATGGATAAAAGGGTGTTTTCATCCTGGCTTTCGCGCATTTTTTGAAGCGTCGCAGCATCATAGTCTTTCGGCTCCACAAATGAAATCCCTTTTTCTTCCGCAAAATATTTCGGAAATGCAGATAAATTTAGCCCCTCATCTGATTTATCTTTAAAATAAGACGTTAGGCGATCTAAAACTTCTTGTCCTATAGCGCTACTAAACGGCGCCTCTTTTTGCTCCAAATCATAGTAAATATCCAAGTGAAAGTGCTCTGTAAAGTGCGGATGGCTCGTTTCCTTCTGAATCCCGTTCTCATTATCAAAGTACATCGTCATACTCAAAGTCAACTACTCCTTCCATGTGAAGTTCTTCTCATAACGATTGTATCAAATTTTTTTGGAAAAAGCACGAGTATTTTTGTTTCATTGACTTGCCACTTCGATTCCCGCTCCCAACCAGTCTTTCTTAAAAGCGAACGCTGTGTCCACTTGTTGCATGACTAATAAACCGCTCAAAATACGGTCTACCTTCGCTGATATATCTGTCCTATCCTCTGAACTTTCAATCCTAGCGAGCTCACACAATCTAAATTCACATTTAAAAATCATAAGTCCATCTTCACGTGCAATCGCTCGTTTCAAAGTACATTCTAATAAATCTTTTGTTTCACAAAAGCGACCATTTAAACGAAGCCTTTCACAAAAACAGAACCACGTCGCTATTTGTAGCCCCTCAACATTTTGATAACCTTTGTACCGCTCTAACGATTTAAACACCCTGCTCGCTATCACATCAATTTGCGTAATATCAATCATATATAAAACATGACACATTACAATAAGCTCATAATACGTCCACTGCTCTTGTTCAGCTAACGTAACCCATATAGGAAGAATGTGCTTTTGGATAGCTTCATCAGTTTGCTGAGGCATATATGCCCTTGTTATCGTTTCTAAATAAGCACAAAGTTTACGCTCTTTTTTTATTTCTTTCATTTGGGATAAAAGCTGGTTCATGTTTGTTCCAATGAAATCGCTACCCACCTTCAAAAATTGGTCCATAATTTCATCTAATGCCCTTTTCTGGTATCCCCGGCAAATAAAAATAAGCTCTTCAAAAGAAACTCCGTTATCTCGCAATACTTTTTCAAGTTTTTCCTGTCCAATATTTTGATGCCCACCCTCAATTCGGTACGCATACTTCTCTGACATGTGCTTGCCATAAAAATCCGTAATCGTTTCATTTTTATTTTTACGAACCACACGAAGCGCATTCCCAATTAATTTCGCTATTTCCATCTCGATGTCATCTCCCTTATTCTACTTATCAGTTGAATTTTCGTCGCATATAAATAAAGTATGTTATTCTAAAAAGTAGGGGCAAAACAATGTCTATATTTCATTCAGTGTAACATAAATACACAGAATAATGAACATTAATTTCTATTTACATAGTTCTAACAAGAAAGAATAGGTGAAAAAATGATACAAGTTCAAAACTTAGATATCGTTACACGGGAAACTTTACTAAAAGATAGCAACTTTACTTTTAAAGATGCTTTAATTTATGGAATATCAGCACCAAATGGCTCTGGAAAAACAACACTTTTACGTGTCTTAGCAGGTTTAAAGCCTGCCAATCGTGGACAAATTATTTTTAAAGAAAATCAGCTCTTTTTAAAATCAAAAGACGTCCGTCAAAAGCTTTTTTACTATGAAACTTCCGAATGGTTTAATCCAAACTTATCTGCATGGGACTACTTGCAATTTGTGCAAAAAATGTGGACTAGTACATCTGCTGATTTAGCAGAGATTATTCAATTTTGGGAACTAGAAGAATTTCTAAAAATACCTATCCGCAAATATTCTTTAGGTATGAAACAAAAAACATTGCTTGCGATGTATGCCGTTAGTCAAACAACTTACTGGCTTTTAGATGAGCCCACCAATGGATTAGATTACAAGAATCAAGAACGCTTTGTAACATTCATAGAGCAAGCAAAAGCCAGTGGTAAAACGATTATTTTCACCTCTCATCAGGACGATAAAATGTACGCTATTTCAGATGAGATTGTTCAAATTCACGACCGAAAACTACAAACAACGATAGAAATTTAAGGGGGGCAACCTATGCAACAGCAAACTTTTTATTTTAAGAAGTTTTTCAAAACAAAGGGAAACTGGATACCACTTTTTGTATTAGTAGCCACCATCTTATTTGTTCTAATTATGAATACAATAACAGAAAAAGAACACGATATGGCTGCTATCGCTGATTTGAACATGTCAATCAATGAGCAAGGTTTTAAAAACAACCAAAAAAAAAGAAATAATGGTGAGTTATCAAAAGAGGATGAACAATTACTTGATGAAAATCAAGTAAGCACTCAACAACTTTTGACTACTTATCAGAAAATTCGCGATTACTATAATTCGGGACAATACAAACAAGCATACGCTTTGAAAATTAAAGAAATCGAAAAATCTATTGCTTTTGAAAAAGAAACCTTTACGGATAATGGAATGGAATCCCTCAATATCCGTGACTTAACCAAATATAAGAAATTACAAGAATTAAATATTAACGAGCAAGTGGAAGATATGGAAACACAAGGATTCACCTATCTTTACCGTATGCTAGTAAATTTCTTCCCTCTACTCATTATTATTGTCAGTTGTTTCGCTCTAACTTCCGTTTTAACAGAACGATTTCATAATGGCTTAGATCGAATGAAATTGATGCCCCTTAGTAGCTTTAGAAATACAACAGAACGCTTAGTTTTTAGTACGTGTGTGGCACTTATCATTTATTTTTTAAGTATTCTTTTTGCGTTCCTTCCAGCAACAATTTTATCTGGTCTAGGAAGCTTAAATTATCCAATTCTTTCAGAGATGAGTGGTGGATATGTAACCCTTCCTGTTGGAAAATTGTTGCTGGAAACCATCATTCTTCAAATGCTCAGTTTGTTAATTGTCATTTTAGTCATTGATTTAATTAGTAAAATAGTTAAGAAAGCCATGCCCACTTTATTCTTAAGCCTAATTCTCTTAATTGCACCAACGTTTCTTATTGGCAAAGTGGTTTTTCTTGATAAAATAGCTGCTTTTCTACCAATGACTTATTTTAATTCCGGGCAAGTGACAAATTATTTTTTAGCGGAAGCATGTAACAATCCTACTATTACATTTGTTACTGGTGTAATCGTATTACTAATTAGTTTATGTCTTCTACTGGTGATTAATTATTATATAGATTGGAAAGGAGGTGAAAATAGCTCTCACTTTAAGCAAAAAAAATAAACACTTAGTGCTACTATAAACTTACACAAGGAGTTGTTTACCAACATGAAAAAGGCTATGTACAAGATTGCGCTTGCGCTTATATTAATAACTGGAATTTTAATTACTATCACCCCAGATGCTATGTCAAAATCCGTGTTAAGCTGGCAAAAATATGATATCAATAAATATACTAAAAAACGTACAGTTGTATCAGAGCAATGGAAAAGTGTTCCAAATAACGTATACTGGCATAGTAGTAATGTAAACCGTGCTGGCAGTGGCTGGAATTATAATCGTTATGTTATTACATTAAAATATTTTGATGCGAAAACAAAAAGATATTATTAGAACTATAAGAAATTTTATAAAATACTTATCTACATAATATATTTAGATATTCCATAAGTTCATTTTTCGGAAAATAACACAAAACAAGTAATTTTATATTGAAAACACTTAGCCCGATGATTCTTTTGTATCATCGGGCTTTTTTATAGCATAAAACTCACTAAAAAATATATTTATTCCTCGACTGGTAAAGAGAAACAAATGTTGTCAGCTCTTGCGCAGTGCCTGAATACGTCCTCTTTGCTTGCAATTTTATCCAACTTGAGACTCCTGTTATAATTCCAAAGATACGACATTTTCAATATGCGTCGTCATCGGAAACATGTCCACAGGTTGGACGGCTGAAACTTTATACCCGCCTTCGTTTAAGATGCGTAAGTCGCGGGCAAGGGTTGCTGGGTCACAGGATACGTAGACGACTTTTTTCGGTTTCATTTTTAAGATAGTGGCAAGCAATTTTTCGTCGCAGCCTTTTCTTGGGGGATCGACGACTAGGACGTCTGCGGTAATCCCATTTTTATACCAGTTGGGGATAACGTCTTCTGCTTTTCCGGTTTCAAACGTGACATTCTCGATTTGGTTTAGCTTGGCATTTGCTCGCGCGTCAAGGATGGCTTGGTTTACGATTTCGACGCCGTAAACATGTCTTGCTTTTTTGGCGAGGCAAAGCGAGATGGAGCCAATGCCACAATAGGCATCAATGACGGTTTCATTTCCGGTTAAATTCGCTGCATCAAGCGCTTTTTGATAAAGGACTTCCGTTTGCTCCGGATTGACTTGGTAGAAGCTCCGTGCTGAAATTGCAAATTGAATCCCGTGAATGGTGTCTGTAATCGTATTTGGGCCATAAAGCGTGACCGTTTTATCGCCCAAAATGACGTTCGTTTTATTCGCATTGATGTTTTGGACGATGGAGGTGACACCTTGAACGCGTTTTTTAAGTTGTTCAAGGATAGCTGGTTTGTTTGGGAAATCAAGCGTGCGCGTGATTAAAACGAGCATGAGCTCACCTGATGTTTTGCCGACGCGCGTCATAATGTGGCGCAAATCGCCTTGGTGGGTTACTTCATTGTATGGCTCCGTGTAAAATTCCGCGAAAACCGCACGTGCTTCTTGAATGGCCGCATCGCTTTTCTCATCTTGAATGAGGCACGTATCCATATCAATGATGTCATGACTTCTCTTTTGATAAAAACCTGCGCCGAGTTTCCCGTTCACATAACCGACTGGCACTTGCGATTTGTTTCGGTAGCGGAACGGTTTTGCCATTCCAATTGTTGGCAGGACTTCGGTTTCGAGTTTACCGACGCGCTTCATAAGCTGTTCGACTTGCCTTCTTTTAAACAAAAGTTGCCCTTCATAAGAGAGGTGTTGGAGCTGGCAGCCGCCGCATTTTTGGTATACGGGGCAAGGTGGTGTGACGCGTTCTGGGCTTTCTTTTTCGAAGCTTTCGATTCTTCCGAAACCATACTTTTTGTTCACCTTGACCACTTTTACACGGACTTCTTCGCCTGGAAGCGCCGCAGGTATAAATAGCGGATAGCCGTCGATTTTGGCGATTCCGCTTCCGTCATGAGTTAAATCCTCGATGGTTACAGACAGTATTTGGTTTTTCTTTAACATTTCGTTTGGCATCTGGCGTTCTCCCCATTCAAAAAGCAGAGCGAGTGACTGCCCTGCTGTTATTTGATAATATATTCAATCCCAATTGGCACAGAAACATTTACTTGTTTCGTTTCTGAAAAAATGAGCCATGAGTTTCGAGTAACGTTGAAATCATAAAAGAATGTTTTAGGATAGGCTGTGACCGTTTTAGCTTTCGCCTCAAACGAATCATCTAGCGCTAAACTTTCTGTTGTGATGTTCATTTGCAAAGCTTTTATGCTTTTTGTCGCCAGTTCATTTGAAAACTCGACGGGCACTAAAGATTTGGCAGTCACTTGATTTTTTTTGCGTGTTAAATTGATGGTTTCATTGCTCGTTTGGATTTCACGCGTGCCACTTTCAATTTGATAATTAGAGAAGCCATCGTAAGCATGATCCATAGGATATTTGAATTTCGAGTTATTGATATACTCCGCCACATTTGACGCAGCAATAACTAAGCGATATTCTTTAATCCCTTCATACTTAGAATCTTCTTCTGAAAGTTGATTTAAAATTTCATGATTGGTGACATCGACAACTAAATTTCCGTTAGCTAATATATGAACCTCTGTATCTTTTTCGGCTGGTAAAAATGAAATGTCATCCGTTAATGGAATTGCTGTTTTCGTTGCAATCCACGATTTATTGCTTGCAATAAGCTCCGCTTCGCTTACTCTAGGTGTAATTTCCTCTGCTTGAACCTTCCAAACTACAAAAAGTGCGATAACAACTGAAAGGATGAATAGAGCACTTAGAAATAATGCTTTTTTGGGTCGGGCTACTTTTTCCAAGTTTGCTTCACCCACTTTCTATTTTTTGACTTTACCATTATACTGGCAAAACCAAAATAATACAATACCATGACAAAAAAGACATATTTTCGACTAATTTAAAGGGCTATTTCTTATATTTTACGGACTCTACTTTTTCTTCGTTATGACGGTCAACAAAATAGAGCGGACGTTGTTTCGTCTCGTTGAAGATTCGCCCTAAATATTCGCCAATAATTCCGAGTGAGAGCAATTGAATGCCGCCAAGGAATAATATTACGACCATAAGGGATGGGTAGCCACTTACACTTTCCCCAAAAAGAAGGGTTTTAATAAAGGTCCAAATCATGAAAATGAACGCAATAATTGAAATCAAAACGCCGCTAAGCGCTGAGAGTCTTAAAGGAGCCGTGGTAAATGATGTTATCCCTTCCATTGCTAAATTCATGAGTTGGAAATAATTCCATTTTGTTTGGCCGGCGCCGCGTTTGTCACGGTCAAATAAAATTTCTTTTTTGTGGAAACCTATCCAGCTAAACATTCCTTTTGTATAGCGTTGTGCCTCGCGAAACTCGCGCAGCGCATTCACTGCTCGGCGATCAAGCAATCTGAAATCTCCCGTATCTTCTTGGATAGGTACTTTCGTCAGCTTTTTAAGCAGTTTATAAAACTGTCTTGACGTCAGCTTCTTCATGGCACTTTCGCCGTCGCGCGATCTTCGTTTTGCGTAAACATCGTCGTAACCTTCTTCCCAGTATTGAATCATTTCTGGGATCAGTTCAGGCGGGTCTTGCAAATCTGCGTCCATAATAATTACTGCATCGCTGTCCGCATAGTCGAGTCCTGCAATCATCGCAATTTCTTTACCAAAATTTCGACTTAAGTTAATATAGCTTACTCTTTTATCCTGTTCACGGAGCTTTTTTAAGATTTCAAGTGTATTGTCTTTACTTCCGTCATTTACAAACAAAATTTCGAATGAATAGTTTTGAATCGTATCTAAAGTGAGTAAGACTTGATCGTAAAACATGTTTAGAACCTGCTCCTCATTGTAAGCTGGGACTAGAATCGTTATTTTTTTCATTTCCGCTCTTTCTCCTATCATTTACCCTTTTTAAATTTGAGAATCCGCTTGTTTTTTGCTGTCTAAATCAGTTGCTGGAATGGCATGCACATCGGCAAAAAATTCGATATGTTGGTTTAAATTTTCAAATGTCATCGGTGTTTCTCCGCCAAGTTCTCCGTCAAGATTAATAAGCATTTTTTCTTCGGATGTCACAATGACTTTTTTCGATTTCACGTAGATGATATTCGGTTCCTTAATGTGGTCGCCGCGAAGGGCGAGCGTCACTAATCGAATAAATTCTGCTAAGTTCACTTTTTTCAAGATGATGAGGGAAAACTTGCCGTCGTCTAGTTTTGCGTCAGGTGCAATTTTTTCGAAGCCTCCGATAGAGTTCGTCAAGCCAAGTAAAAAGAACATCGCTTTTCCTTCAAAGACACCATCATCATATTCGACACGCACGTCCGTCGCTTTTAAAGAAGGGAGCATTTCAATCCCTTTCAAATAATACGCGAGTTGCCCAAGCATCGTTTTTAGCTTGCTTGGCACATCATAGGTTAGCTCCGTAATCCGGCCGCCACCGCCAATATTAATGAAGTACGTTTCATTCGCCTTCCCAATATCCATCGCCACACTATCACCACGAGCAATGATTTCCGTTGCCTTCATAACGTCGCGCGGCACGTGTAGCGCCCTCGCAAAATCATTCGTTGTCCCAGTTGGAATGATGCCAACCTTTGGACGGTATTCTTGTTCAGCAATCCCATTGATGACTTCATTTATCGTTCCATCGCCACCTGCTGCGACGACTAAATCGTATTTTTCTTGCACGGCACGTCTAGCTTCACGTTCGGCATCACCTGGTTCTGGTGTTGTCGCATGGGCTGACGTTACATAACCGGCATTTTCTAAAACCATGAGCACATCTGCTAAATTCTTTTTTATGATTTCTCGTCCTGAAGTTGGATTATAGATGACACGGGCGCGCTTCGCCATGGAATTCATCCTCTCTCGCATAAAACTCATTACGTTTTATCTACAAATTTTCACTAACATTTTTATTATAGCAAAATGCGCCTTTTTTTAAAATAAAAAGAAGGGACTTTTTGTTGCCCCTCCTTCCAGTTTACTTAGCGCTTATTCATTTCGTCGATAAGTAATTTATTTACCATTGGCGGATTAGCTTGCCCTTTCGTTGCTTTCATCACTTGCCCAACTAGGAAGCCAACAGCACGATCCTTACCATTTTTGTAATCCTCAATCGATTGCGCGTTTCCGTCTAAAATGCCAGAAATGATGGCGCGTAATTCGCCTTCATCGGAAATTTGTACGAGCCCTTTCGCTTTGACAACTTCTTCCGCGTCCCCACCATTTTCGGCTAACTCACGGAAAACTTTTTTAGCGATTTTAGAAGAAATCGTGCCTTTTTCAATCAACTGAATCATCCCAGCTAAGTTTGCTGGCGTCAGCCCTGTTTCATGCAACTCTTTTTGCTCGGCGTTCAGGTAAGCGGACACTTCGCCCATAAGCCAGTTGGAGACCTGTTTTGCGTCTGCGCCTTCTTGTAAAGTAGCTTCAAAGAAATCAGACATTTCCTTTGTAAGTGTGAGCACCATCGCGTCATAGGTTGGCAAGCCTAGCTCGCTCACGTAGCGCGCTTGACGTTTGTCTGGAAGCTCTGGAATTTCAGCACGAATTCGTTCCATCCATGCGTCATCGATATAAAGATCGACTAAATCTGGTTCTGGGAAGTAACGATAATCATCAGAGCCTTCTTTCACGCGCATAAGTGATGTTTTACCTGTTGCCTCATCAAAACGGCGCGTTTCTTGTTCGATGATGCCGCCTGCCATGAGCACTTCTGCTTGGCGTTTTTCTTCATATTCAATTCCTTTACGCACATTATTAAAGGAGTTTAAATTTTTAAGCTCTGTTTTAACCCCAAATTCTTCTTGCCCAACTGGACGAATGGAAATATTCGCATCACACCGCATTGAGCCTTCTTCCATCTTCACATCGGATACACCCGTGTATTGAATGATTGATTTTAATTTTTCAAGATACGCGTATGCCTCGTCAGCAGAACGAATATCTGGCTCTGATACGATTTCAATAAGCGGCGTCCCTTGACGATTAATATCAACAAGCGAGTAACCTTTATTCGTATGCGTATTTTTCCCAGCATCTTCTTCTAAGTGAAGACGCGTAATGCCGATTTTCTTTTTGCGTCCGTCTACTTCAATTTCGATGTGCCCATGTTCCCCGATTGGCTTATCGAATTGCGAAATTTGGTACGCTTTCGGATTATCTGGATAAAAGTAGTTTTTGCGGTCAAACTTCGTATGTTTCGCGATGTCACAATTGATTGCCATCGCAGCTTTCATACCAAACTCAACTGCCCGTTTATTTAAAACAGGTAAAACGCCTGGCATCCCTAAATCGACCACCGTAGTATTTGTATTCGGTTCTGCACCAAAATGCGCCGGAGCAGAAGAGAAAATTTTGGATTCTGTTTTTAATTCAACATGGACTTCAAGCCCGATAATAGTTTCAAAATTCATGACTGCACCGCCTTTTTATAATGATGGTTTTACTTTATGAAAATCTGTTGCTTGCTCAAACGCATGCGCAACTTGATAAATTTGACCTTCTTTAAAATGATTGCCAATAATTTGTAAGCCTACAGGTAGACCGTCGCTTAGACCACACGGAACCGAAATCGCCGGAAGTCCTGCCAAGTTAATTGGAATCGTTAATAAGTCATTTTGATACATCGTAATTGGATCATGAATCATGCCATCAATATCAAAAGCAGTCGTCGGCGTACTTGGTCCAATAATGACATCGTAGTCCGCAAAAACTTTTTCAAAATCTTGCTTAATAAGCGTTCTCGCTTGCTGCGCTTTTTTGTAATACGCATCGTAATAACCCGAGCTTAGTGAATAAGTTCCGAGCATAATCCGGCGTTTTACTTCGTCGCCAAAGCCTTCTGAACGCGTTTTTTTGTAAAGCTCTTCAAGCGAATTCGCATTTTCCGTACGATAACCGTAACGCACACCATCAAAACGCGCTAAGTTCGAAGACGCTTCACTCGAGGCTAAAATATAGTAACTCGCTACCCCGTATTCAGAATGCGGCAAGGAAACTTCTTCCCAAGTTGCGCCAAGTTTTTCAAGTGTTTTTAAAGCTTCCATAACAGCGGTTTTCACACCAGGCTGTACACCATCGCCTAGGTACTCTTTTGGAACACCAATTTTAAGACCTTTTACATCACCCGTTAAGTATTCTGAGAAGTTTTCAACAGGCGCGTCAATCGACGTTGAGTCATTTTCATCTACGCCAGAAATTGCTTGCAGCAAGTAAGCATTATCCTCAACCGTCCGAGTAATAGGACCGATTTGATCAAGCGACGAGGCAAAAGCAATGAGCCCAAACCGAGAGATGCGGCCATATGTAGGTTTCATTCCGACTACGCCACAAAAAGCGGCAGGCTGGCGGATGGAACCACCTGTATCTGAACCGAGTGAGAAGAGTACTTCAGACGCGGCTACAGCAGCAGCACTCCCGCCTGATGACCCACCAGGTACTTTCGATAAGTCCCACGGGTTGTATGTTTTGTGGAAATGAGACGTTTCGGTCGATGAACCCATCGCAAACTCGTCCATATTTAATTTTCCGATGTTGATAACTTGGGCTTGTTTTAGTTTCCAGACGACAGTCGCATCATAAATTGGGTCAAAGTTGTATAAAATCTTACTTGCCGCTGTTGTTCGTAAGTTTTTCGTAACAATATTATCTTTAAGTCCGATTGGCAAGCCAGCGAGCATGTTTGCTGGATCAATGCCAGAATCGCCTAATTCTTCTGCGACGTCGAGCGCTGTTTCTTTGTTTAATGTTATAAATGATTGTACTTTATCTTCTACTGCCTCAATGCGGTCAAAAGATTCTTTCACCAAATCAAAAGGGGAAATTTCTTTTTTGACGAGCATGTCATGCAAGTTTTTTACTGAGTGTTCGAATAATCCCAAAATGAATTCCCTCCTTAATCCTCTAAAATCGTTGGTACTTTAAACATGCCGTCCTGTGTGTCAGGCGCGTTACGGAGTACTTTTTCACGTTTTAATCCCGGGTGAGAAACATCTTCCCGTAAAACATTTGAAACCTCAATTGCATGAGAAGTTGGCTCAACATTGGCTGTATTTAGCTGGTCCAGTTTTTCCACCATTTCAATAATATTGCCTAGTTGGCCTGCAAAAACATCTGCCTCTGCGCCAGAAACATCAAGCTTAGCTAAATTGGCCACTTTTAAAACGGTCTCTTTTGATATGTTCGTCAAGACGCCATCCTCCTTTTCGTTTTTTCCACTAATGGTAAAATTATATCATAGAAGCGACTATTCGGATATAAAAAATACCGGAAAACGTGAAAAGTTCCTAGCGAATGCTAGGAACTTTTTTAATTAATTATAAATGTGCGCGTTCGCTGCGCTGTCGCTTGGTTTGCGCGTAATTAATGCAGCAGGACCATCAGAAGTTGAAATGCTAACTTGGATATTCGCTTCTTTTGGTAAATGCTTGCCAATTAAATCGGTAACATATTGCGTGAAACCGATAATTTCCGCTTCCCCGTAAAATTGAAGGGGGATATCGACGTTTAAGTCTGCCATTTGGCCATCTTCATAACGTGCGCGTCCTACAACCCCAGTGAAGTTCGGATAGTATTTTTCAATATCGGCCTGGAAGTTTAAGAATGAATCATTATCTGCCTTGTGGTCAGATTGTGCCTCTGCACTTGGCAAAACATAATTTTTTTCTTTGATTGTTTTAAAGTTGCCAATGTCATTGCCGTTTGTTGTTGCATAAGCGATATAATTCCCCGGGGCAACGGCATCACGTCGGCCTTGTTTATAAATGGCAATCGTGACGGGGACATTTTCTAGCCCTTTCGTTTGGCGAATTCGCGTTAAAATCGTTTGAGCCATTGCTTTTCCTTCTGATAACAATTTATCATCGCTAATCTCTTGCTCAAATGTGTCACCGTATTGTTCCTTTTGGTAATAATCAACGGAATTCATCGCGAGCGCAATGGATACACCACCGAGTGCGACCGTGTCTTTATCCGTTTTCTTCAAATAGTTTTGTTCTAAAATATGCGCTAAATAAATAGGATTACGGTTAGCACCGAAACCGTTATCTACTGGATTCAAACCGTCTTTATTTTTATCGCTTTTACGACTAAGCCAAGACGTTAACAATTCTTTATCCAAATATTGTCCTTCTTGGAAAAGGTAATCGTCCGGCGAATATTCATTTTGCGAAACACGCATTAAACCAGACTCTAATTCGTTAATGTCATAACGCGAATAAATATTTGATACAACGAGTCCTCTTGATTTACTCGCTTTATAGGGCAGAACCGTCTTATAGTAATTCTCAGAAATTTGATTTTTCGTCATAATTCCGGTTTCGCTTTTCTTTTCTTCGTCTTTTGTGACCACTTTCTCATCTGATGACAGTTTTGGGGCACAACCTGTGAGTACAAGTAGCGAAGCCAAAACGAGTATTAAATATTTTTTCATTATTTATAATTCACCCTCATCTGGTAAGTATTCCATAAGCTCTTCTTCCGACCAGACAGGTATGCCAAGTTCATTTGCCTTTTCAAGCTTAGAACCTGCATCGCTGCCCGCAACAACAACATCCGTCTTTTTGCTGACGCTACCGGAAACATCGCCGCCAAGTTTCTCAATTAGGGCCTTCGCTTCGTTTCGCGTAAGCTGTTCCAATTTCCCAGTTAAAACTACCTTTTTCCCGGAAAAAACTAAGTCTTCCTCATCTTGCTCTTCGATGCGTGGACCTGTGTAGGTCATGTTCACGCCAGCCGCTTCGAGTTCAGCGAGCAGTTCGTGGACTTCTTCATTTTCGAAATAAGTGACGATACTATCCGCCATTTTTTCGCCAATGTCGGCCGTATTTTGAAGGGTTTCCTTATCTGCTTTTCTGAGGGCGTCCATCGTGTCAAAGCGGAGTGCGAGCGTGCGCGCCGCCTTTTCACCTACGTGACGAATGCCAAGACCAAATAGCAATCGTTCAAGCGAATTTTGCTTGCTTGCTTCAATGCTCGAAAGCAAATTGGAAACAGATTTTTCTCCCATTCTTTCTAATTCTAACAGTTTTTCTTTTGAAAGGGAAAACAAATCTGCAACATCGGCAATGAGGTTGTGTGAAAAGAGCTGAATAATCACTTTTTCGCCAAGTCCATCAATATTCATTGCATTGCGCGATACAAAATGAATGAGCCCTTCCTTAATTTGCGCTGGGCATTTTGGATTGATACAGCGCAGAGCGACCTCTTCTTCGAGGCGAACAAGTTCGCTTCCGCAGTCTGGGCAAACTTTTGGCATGTGAAACGGCTCTTCTGCACCAGTTCGTTTTTCTGGGATGCTACGAATCACTTCGGGAATAATATCGCCTGCTTTTTTGATGACAACGGTATCGCCAACACGAATATCTTTTTCATGGATTAAATCTTCGTTATGAAGGGACGCACGGCCAACTGTTGTACCCGCTACTTGAACGGGTTCTAAAATAGCAGTTGGTGTGACAACGCCTGTTCGACCAACGCGAAGTTCAATATCAAGTAATGTCGTTTCGACTTCTTCAGCCGGGAATTTGTAAGCAATTGCCCAGCGTGGTGTTTTAACACGAGCGCCAAGCTCATTTTGTTGCGCCAAATCATTGACTTTAATGACAATCCCATCAATATCGTAATCGAGCGATGTTCGTTTTTCTGTCCACTTTTTAATATAAGCAAACACTTCATCCATTGTGCCGCAAACAGCACGTTCTTTGTTCGTTCTAAGACCGAGTTCGCCGAGCATGTCCAAGCCATCGCTATGTTTTTTGACGCCCATTTCACCAAAATCAGCCACCGCATAAAGGAAAATATCCAAATTCCGCGATGCCGCAATTTTTGTATCGAGCTGTCTAAGCGAACCAGCCGCCGCATTACGCGGATTTGCGAACAGCATGAGGCCTTCTTGTTCGCGTGTTTCATTTAAGTTTTTAAATGATTTTTTAGGCATGAAAGCTTCGCCGCGGACTTCAATTGAAAAGTCGCGTTTTAGTTTCATGGGGATGGACCGAATTGTCCGCAGATTTGCGGTAATGTCTTCACCGGTTGTGCCGTCGCCACGAGTCGCGCCGCGCTTATAGCGACCAGCTTCGTATTCGAGTGAAACGGCAAGACCATCAATTTTAAGTTCGCACATATATTCGCGGTCGTCGCCGACTTTTTCGCGTACACGGCGGTCAAAATCGAGCAGATCCTGTTCGTTAAATGCATTGGCCAAGCTTAACATTGGCGTTTTATGTGCCACTTTATCGAAGCCTTCTAAAACTTCACCGCCGATTCGTTGTGACGGTGAGTCACTTGTTATCCAATTAGGGTGCTTTTCTTCTAAAGCGATTAGTTCGTGGAGCAATTTATCATAGACAGCATCTTCTACGGTTGGCTTGTCTAGGGCATAATACTCGTAACTATACTGATTAAGTTCAGCGATAATTTCGTCGTATCTAGTTCTTTCACTCATGCTCTCTACCTACCTTTACACTTTTTCAATTGGCGCGAATTCGGCCAGTAATCGTTTAATTCCAGTTGGACTTGGGAAAGCGATATCGAGTTCCATATTGCTACCTTCCCCTTTTACGCTCACAACAGTTCCAGTTCCCCATTTTTTATGGGTCGCTTTGTCGCCAACAGACCAACCAACTTTTTCGGCACCACTCGTTTGGTAATTCGCCACTTGTTTCGTGTTGATTGCGGAACGTTTGAACGGTACTTCTTTTAATTTATTTTCGTTGCCTGTTTCAAGCAAATCTTGTGGGATTTCGCCGATAAATCGGGATTCAACGTTGGCTGCTGAACGCCCAAAAATCATGCGCGAATAGGCGCTCGTTAAGAACAATTCTTCTTCTGCCCGCGTAATCCCTACGTAAGCTAAACGACGTTCTTCTTCCATTTCATCTTCTTCAAAAAGAGCGCGCGAATGTGGGAAAATGCCTTCTTCAAGGCCGACTAAAAAGACAACTGGAAACTCGAGCCCTTTTGCTGAGTGAAGCGTCATCAATGTGACCGCGCCAGTTTGCTCTAAGTCGTCTTCTAATTGATCCACATCGGCAACAAGAGCCAAGTCCGTTAGAAACGCGATAAGCGACTTATCTTCACTTTCTTTTTCGAAGTTTTGCGTAACAGAAAGGAGCTCGTCAATATTTTCGAGCCGCGTCTGCGCTTCAATCGTTCTTTCATTTTTCAGCATGTCACGATATCCCGTTTTATCCAAAACTTGCTCTACAAGCTCGGTTACAGAGAGAAATTCTTGCATTTGACTAAAGCCGCGAATTAAATCGTGGAATTCGACCAACTGTTTACTCGTTTTCGCGGGAATGCCGGCGAGTTCGATGCGATTTAACACTTCAAATAAAGTTAAGTCATACGCGTTCGCTGTACTTGCTATTTTGTCGAGCGATCCAGCCCCCACCCCGCGCTTCGGCACGTTAATGATGCGCGACAAACTAATGTCATCTTCATTGTTTGAAATGAGGCGCAAATAAGCTAAAATGTCTTTAATTTCTTTACGGTCATAGAATTTTGTGCCGCCGACCATCGTGTAGGCCATGTTCGATTTCATGAAGAATTCCTCCATGACACGCGACTGGGCGTTTGTTCGGTAAAGAATTGCAAAATCAGATAATGGTCGATTTTTGTTTGCCACTTCTTCTTGAATTTTACTTACTACATAGGAAGCCTCTTCTTTTTCAGTGAGCGCTTTATGATAGAAAATTTTGGCGCCTTCGTCATTGCTCGTCCACAAATTTTTCGCTTTGCGGTTACGGTTATTTTCAATCACACGGTTTGCCGCTTCTAAAATCCGTTTTGTCGACCGGTAGTTCTCTTCAAGCAAAATCATTTGCGCCTTTGGATAATCCTTTTCAAACGACAAAATGTTGGAAATATCAGCACCGCGCCAACCATAAATCGACTGATCCGAGTCCCCGACGACGCATAAATTCTGAAGTCTTGCCGCGAGAAGTTTCACGAGCAAATACTGCGCGTGGTTCGTATCTTGATATTCATCTACGTGAATGTATTGAAATTTTCGCTGATAGTACTCTAAAACATCTGGTACGCGCTCAAATAAGCGAATCGTCACCATGATTAAATCGTCGAAATCGAGCGCCTGATTCTTTTTCAATTTCTTCTCATACGCTTCGTAAACTTCTGCAACCATATTATCATAGTAGCCACTCGCCTCGCGCTTATACTCCGCCGCGTCCATCAATTCATTTTTCGCGTTGCTAATGGAAGCAAGTATCCCGCGTGGCTCATATTTTTTTGAATCAATATTTTTGTCTTTTAAAATACCTTTAATAACGGAAAGTTGATCGCTACTATCTAAAATTGTAAAATTGCGCTCGTAGCCAATTCGCTCGATGTCGCGCCTTAAAATGCGGACACACATGGAGTGAAATGTAGAAATCCAAATTGATTCCGCTACACCACCAAGAAGCCCGACAACTCGCGCTTTCATTTCGCGCGCCGCTTTGTTTGTAAACGTAATCGCCAAAATGTTATACGGATTCACTTCGCGCTCTTTGATTAAATACGCAATTCGGTGCGTTAAAACACGCGTCTTCCCACTACCAGCTCCTGCCATAATTAAAAGCGGTCCTTCCGTTGTTTCTACCGCCCTTTTTTGCTCCTTATTAAGTCCTTTTACAAGTTCTTCACTGTTTAATTGCATTTTTATCCACCACCACACAAACATTTGTTCTTATTTTATCATATCTTCCTCGCACCTGCTAGCACGAGCTGAAACTTGCGCCGTAACAAGCGCTTCTTCTAAATCTTCATAAATTAAATTACCCACGATGATGACATCAGCCACTTCCGCCATTTCTTTTGCATCTGTAAGCGAGCGAATGCCCCCACCATACCATAATTTCGTTTCCTTAAGCACAGCTTTGACTGCCCGCAAAATTGTCACGTCACCAAACATGCCACTATATTCCACATAAAAAATCGGTAGGTGGAAAAAATGTTCTGCTAATTCAGCGTACGCCGCAACAGTTTCTGCTTCCAAATTGGTCAGCGCTCCGGTTTTAATCGCCGCTTTTGCCTCCGGATTTAAAATGACGTAACCAACTGGCGAAATACGCCTAAATGGGACGTGCGGTGCATATTCACGCAATAAGTCAACGTGTAAACCATGCGACCAAGTTGTATCAAGCGTATTTAAAACCATCGGAATTAAAAATTGGTCAGCCAGAGGTAAAATCATATCTGGCGTACTTATTTCCAAATAAAGTGGCAAGTCGGTTTCCATAAAACGTTCGTACGTTTCTGTGACATTTTCTAAAGTAATTCCATCTGTCCCGCCAATAATAAAACCATCTGTCTCACTTTGTAAGAGCATTTGAACCGCTTCATCAGACAATGGTTTGGCTGGATCAATCTTAAATAAATGACGCACACGCATAGACTCCCTTACTAAAATTCCAATTTTAATCGCTAGACTAATCTATTATAGCATTTGTTTGTTTTTCATTCATCTGTTCAAACGAGAATTTAACTTTTTTTGAACTTTTTCTAAAAACTTGCTCCAAATAAAAGACTTTTTTGATATGATTAACCTTACATCACTTTGAAAGGGGAATTTTATGCATCAAAAAGAAAAATGGGGTTCTAAAATAGGCTTTATATTGGCATCGGCTGGATCAGCTATCGGGATTGGTGCCATTTGGAAATTGCCATATGTAGCGGCAACAGCAGGCGGAGGAGCATTTTTTCTACTTTTCCTCGCCATCACGCTCCTTGTTGTTATGCCCATCTTAATGGCCGAATTTATTATCGGTCGCAGTTCAGGCGATGACGCCATTTTAGCTTATAAAACACTCGCTCCAAAATCAAAATGGAACTTACTTGGAAAACTAGGCGTTGTTGGCGCAAGTATTCTGTTTTCTTTCTACAGCGTTGTAGGTGGCTGGATTATTACTTACCTCTTTAAAGCCTTATCAATGAGCTTAGCGGGTGCCACGCAAACTGAATTACTACAGGAATTTAGTCGCACAACAGCCAACCCGTATCTTTCACTTATCGCTACCTTCATTTTTATCCTACTAAATGTTTTCGTTATTAACCGCGGAGTCGTATCTGGAATCGAGAAAATGAGCAAATTTATGATGCCGGCACTTTTTCTATTATTTCTTGTCTTGATTATTCGCTCATTAACGCTTGACGGTGCGATGAGCGGCGTACAATTTTTCTTGAAACCTGACTTCACACATATGACAGCCAACACGATTTTAATCACGCTCGGGCAAGCCTTCTTCTCACTAAGCGTTGGTATCTCGGTTATGGTCACCTACAGTTCTTACTTAGATAAATCTGTCAGCTTGCCGCAATCTGCCATTTCTATCGCTCTTTTGAATGTCTGTGTTTCGCTTCTTGCAGGGCTCGCTATCTTTCCAGCAGCCTTCGCATTCGGAATCACGCCTGACGCAGGCCCCGGCTTATTATTCGTCATCCTGCCATCGATTTTCAACCAACTGCCGTTTGGAACATTCTTCTTTGTTATTTTCCTTATTCTGTTCCTTTTTGCAGCCCTTACGTCAAGCTTTTCCATGCTCGAAGCAACGGTAGCACCGATTATGTCCAGCGGCGTTTCTCGAAAAAAAGCAAGTACGTGGATGGGAGTGCTTATCATGATTATGGCCGTTCCGTCGGCGCTTAGTTTCGGCGTGTGGAATGATATTCACCTCTTCGGCCTTACCTTCTTTGAATTCGCAGACTATCTCGTTTCCAATATCATCCTTCCAATCGGCGCCTTATTCATTTCCATTTTCGTCGGTTACCGACTGCCTAGACAGCTTTTACAAGATGAATTTACGGCAAGTAGCCATTTTGGCAAAAAAACCTTCATTGTCTGGCTTTTTATCATCAAATACATTGCTCCTATCGCGATTATCTTTGTCTTTCTAAGCGCGACTGGGATTTTAAAATTATTTTAAAACTAAAAAAACCTGAAGGTAACGTATTTCAAGTACGTTGCCTTCAGGTTTTTATTTCTGACTGATTAAATAGCGATTATTAAATTATGCTGTAATTCTTACTGTGTTAGTAGCCACAACAGCGCCACTAGCATTATATCCCTTCATAATAACCTCATCCGTAACGCTCGTTACATCGCGTTTAATATAGTAGCTATACGTACCCGTGTTATCCACAGGAATCTTAGAAAGTTGTGTCCCATTCACGGTTGCAGAAATGTATTTCACATCTCCTGAATAGGTTCCAATAACTGACTTGTCCCCAATTCGATAGCTATTCGATGTAATGTCACTTGTTAATCGAACACGAACTGGCGCTTCTGCAACTTGTACTTTTTCCTGATCGTAAGCCACAATGGATACTGTATCTGTAAGAGATGTAATATTAGGACGAGCATAGTAGGTATACGTGCCGTCTGATGGAACTGGAATCCTACTCAATAATGTTCCATTCACTTTCAACGCAATATATTTTACGCTTCCTTCATACGTCCCTGATATATATTTATCTTGATGTAAGAAAAAGTCATTTGCTGCAATTGCATTATTTTGTGGTGGACTTAGAACCACATTGACTGGTTTTTGATCGACAACATTTCCAGCAGCATTGTACCCTTTCACAGAAACTGTGTCGCCCGTTGCAATTTTATCTTTAGCATAGTATCTCCATGTTGTCGTATTTATCACGGATGTTCTCGAATACTCTGTTCCATTCACAACCAAGGATACATATTTCACATTGCCTGCATACGTTCCTTCTACATATGAGTCTGAAATAGCATAGTAATTCGGATTAACCGTAATTGTCCCACCTAAACTCCCTGGTCGATATAAGTCTACTTTCTTCCGTGAAACTTCGGTATTTTCCGAATTGTAACCGATGACAAACACTTCATCTGTATCTGCATTTGTAATGTTTGAACGTGCATAATAGCGGAATTTACCGTCTGCTTCAACTGGAACTTTAGAAAGCGTTGTTCCATTCACAGAAAGTCCTACTTTTCTTACCGAACCCGTATACGTTCCTTCCACATAAGCATCAGTCCCCACTACAAAGTTATTCGGGGAAACCGCTCCAATTTTTAGTTGCCCATCTTTTAAATTTACTCGTGCGCGGTCTAGTTCTCTATTTGCTGAATCAAGTCCAACTAAATAGACTGTTTGATTTATACTTGTAATATTATTTTTAGCATAGTAAGTGAAGCTTCCTGTAACAGGAACCTTAGATTGTTGAACGCCGTTCACTTCTAGGTAAACTCTCTCCACATCACCTGTTACTTCTGCTTGAATGCGACTATCATAGCCTACATAAAAGTCTTGTTTCACGGTAACCGTACCACTTTTTGCTGCTTGTGTAACTGTTGTATGGGCATTAGACGTTTTATCACCTGCTGTTACAGTGGCAGTTACGACTGTTCCGGCTACTTGCGCTGGAATCGTCAAACTGTAAGCGCCATCTGAAGCAATTCGACCACTCGCAAGTTGATTATTATGCTGGTCTTTCAGCACAATTGTTGCATTCGGTTCACCTGTTCCTGTCGCTACTCTCGAGTCTACATTTAATGGATTAATAGTAGTTTGAGCAATATGCTCATTCGTTACAGTCGTAAAAGCACTAGACGTTTTACCACCTTGTGTCACTGTCGCCGTCACAACTGTCCCAACCATTTGTTTTTGAATCGTCAAGCTATAACGACCATCTGAGCCTACTCGCCCTGTTGCAAGTTGATTATTATTTTGATCTTTTAACACAATCGTCGCATTCGGTTCTGCGGTTCCTACGGCGATTACCGAATCTGTGTTTAATGGCTCAATGGTTGTTTGAGCAAGGTTACCTTGTGCAACGGTTGTATTCACACTCGATGTCTTACCATCTGCTGTTGCCGTTGCTGTCACAATTGTTCCTGAAACTTGTTTCGGAATTGTTACACTATAACGACCATCTGAACCGACTCGACCCGTTGCAAGTGTTGTCGAACCTGCTTTAATTACAATCGTCGCATTTGGTTCTGCGGTTCCCTCTGCTTTGACAGAATCCGCATCTAATGCATTAATGGTTGTTTGTGCGATGTTTCCTTGTGCAACAATTGTATCTGCACTTGATGTTTTCCCGTTCAATGTTGCCGTTGCTGTCACAGACGTCTCTGCCTCTTGCCTTGGAATCGTTATACTGTAACGACCATCTGAACTTGCTGTACCCGTTCCAAGCGTTGTCGAACCTGCTTTAATTACAATCGTCGCATTCGGTTCTGCAGTTCCCTCCGCTTTGACAGAATCTGTATTTAACGCACTAATGGTTGTTTGTGCGATATTTCCTTGTGCAACAGTTGTATTTACACTTGACGTTTTCCCGTATGCCGTTGCAGTTGCCGTCACAACGGTTCCTACTGCTTGTTTTGGAATCGTCAAACTATATTGCCCATCTGCAGCTACTCTCCCTGTACCAAGCGTTGTCGAACCAGCTTTGATTTCAATCGTTGCATTTGGTTCTGCAGTTCCCTCCGCTTTGACAGAATCCGTGTCTAACTCATTAATAGTTGTTTGATCAAGAGCTGCATCCAAATCCATCAATGATACATTTCCAATATTTATTGTACCTTCCGTACCAATTGCATCTTTAAAACCAAGTACTTTTAATTCAATCCGCATCGTGATGTCTGCAGGAGCAGTGACAGTTGTCGTATAATTTCTTGCTGTAGGACTCGTGACAGGTAACCAATCACTGTTTGATATCTCAACATCATTATTATTGAAGTCTGATGTCCGTACTTGGATATGTTCTAAATCCGATCCAGAAACATACTTATAATCCACAGACAAACGATATCTGTGTCCCTCTATAACCTCTACATTTTGTCCTAAAAAAGCAATATGTCCATTATTTATAGCCCTTTTATGTGTAACGTTAATACTTCCATCACTTTGTGGAGCCATATAATTATCCAAGTATTCTCCAGAACCGCCGTATATCCTATAATTTTCCATATAATAAGCTCGGCCCGCTGAATACCTACCTTGTACATCCCAATTTGTAATCAAATTTCCGTCCCCTACAAATCCAGGATTTTGCAGTAAGTTACTTGTGACTGAAGTTAATGAACTATTTAGCCCAGCCTCCTGTGCATGGCCTTCAGTTGCTTTTGCATTATATGGCAATGAAGTAGCAATTGTTGATGCAACCAGGGTCGCTACTAAAGTACTAATCACCGTTTTCCTTAATCTAGATTTCTTAATTTTCAATATTCAATTCTCCTTTCGAGCGTTTTAGACATGGCAAAAAATAGGGGGTCCGCATCAGGACACCTCTAATCCTAATCGTTTCCTATTAGTCCCCTTGTCTATTATACTGTCTAATTTTTTAACACAATCCTCCTTTTTTAATCCTCTAATCACTGTAAGCTTTTTTCATAGTAACATTTAAAATTTACCGAAAAAAGCCAGAAAAATGGATTTTCAAAAAAAATATATATAAATTTTGTGACAGATTTTCTTCATTTTCACTTCGATTCTCAAGCCCAAACGGACCGATAATCATTGCTACAAGAAGAAGTACACAATTGGCACGATGAGATTCCACTCTGGTCTAGCTCAACCGCTCACTCATTGTACTTATTCACTTCCATTCGACCTTTTCGATAACTTTTCCCCTGTAACTTTAAATCGCGCCAAATTATGCTTTTCAGATTTTGAAGGGTGACGAGAAGCGTATTACGATGATTCACTTGCCCAGATTGCACCTTTAAAAGCGAAAGTTTTGGCGACACCAGTTTATTATTTTCTTGTATAGCTACACCAATTGCATACGCCAAGCTAGGAGGATTTTCTTCTTCCAAAATTGAACAAACTGGTATTTTATGTATAAATTGTAACAATTTCCATCTAAATACCTCTAATAAACTTAAATATTGACTTAAAAACCTCCTTTTTTCCAAAAATGCTTTATGTTATAATGAAGTCTGATTTTAGTGAGGTTTCGACCTATATGGAGGAGATGAACAGAGAAAACTTGCCGAAATGAAGATGAAAAAGAACACCTAAGAACGATTATTTTAGTCAAATAAGGAGATTAGTTTTATGATAACAAAGCAACAGACGACTCTTTTAAAAGGGATAGCTATTTTTATAGTAATCGTGTCACATATATGCTATAAAAACTTTGATAATTACCATTATATTGGTCCGATTTCTGTGTGGATATTTTTAATTCTTTCAGGATATGGACTAACGGCCTCTGCTGATAAAAACGGTTTATCCAAATACTATAAGCGTTATGTCAAAATCATTATCCCATACTGGATTTTTAGTATTTTCAAACTGATTTTTGTAGCCATTATTTTCCAGCAAACTTTTTCGATGAAACAATTATTTTCAATCATGTTTTTCTTTGACATCGGGCGTGACTTAGATCCGACGATGTGGTTTGTACTATTTATACTATTTTGGTACACGTTATTCTTAATCGCGCGCTTACTTGTAAAAAATCGTGTATTACAACTGATTATATTATTACTCGGTTCAGTCAGCATCGTGTTTATTGACGAATACTGGTTATTTTATTCCATCGCCTTTCCGGTTGGGGTCTTCCTGAAAAGAGAAGAACACTGGTTAGCACCTATGAAAGATAAATTATTAGCAAAAGCCTCAATAAAGTGGGGCAGCCTAATTGCATTAACGGTTGTGTGCGTATTTTTATACTTCACTTCTAACATTCCAATGGCATCCTTTATGTGCTTTATCGGAGCGCTCCTTGTCATTATGGTAGTCCAGTCTTTCCATGTGAAAAGTAAATTCTTACTATTTTTGGGTACTTGGTCCTTCTTCCTTTATCTAATCGAAGGCTTCCCGAGTTATTCTTTCGATTTAGTAGGCTACTTCAATCCAATGATAGTCGGCTTACTTGTTTACCTTGCCTTTACTTTTATCATAGGTATTTTGCTTGGTAAATTCAGTAATAAGATTTTGAAAATGTTACGTTAATTGCTAATCATTAACCGCCTATTCTTAGGCGGTTTTTTTGCACAAAAATGAGAACTTGCGTTAGCAAGCTCTCATTTTTTTATTTTGTTTTAGACTAAATCGCCATCAAAATAAGACTCAATACACAAATCCACATACCAGAAAGTCCGATGGAAATTCCGATGTAATTTTTTGCGCGCACATTGAAAAGTGTTGTGAAACTAAAACAAATAATGAATATCCAGTGCCATAACATGCTGAAATTCAGTCCGACATTTTGTATAATCATATCGATTGAAATATACATAACGGCGAGAACCAAAATGGCGATAATCGCAGTTTGGAACCCTTTACTTGGTTTCTTCTTCATTTATATCCTTCTTACTTCGTTTCCATTCGGTTGAACACAACTTCATACATGTCGTTACCGTAGTTTAGCGAACGTTTTACACGTGAAATCGTTGCGGTGCTTGCACCTGTTTCTGCTTCAATAACATTATATGTTTTTCCTTCTGAAAGCATTTTAGCAACTTGGAAGCGTTGTGACATCGACTGAATTTCATTCACAGTGCAGACATCATCAAAGAAAGCATAACATTCTTCAAGCGTTTCGAGCTTTAAAATACCATTAAAAAAAGCATCCAAACCTTCCCCACGAATCTTTTCTATTTGCATATTTAGATAACCTCCGTTCCTCTACTTGTACTTTCATATTTTAACGTACCAACGCATGAAAAAGCAACTACTTTATTTCTGTAAAAGGGAAAAGCGGATTTGCCAAATCGCTCATCCGCTTGTTTTATCTTATTCAGCTTTCGCACCTATGTCAATTCGGTAGAAGAAATTTGGATTGTCTAGTTTCTTCATTTCCGCATATAAAATTTGACGTGCTTCTTTCATTGTATTTGCAGAAGTTTGAAGAAGGAGTACTCGGCCACCATTTGAAATGAGATTACCGGCAGTGTCCAATTTTGTTCCAGCATGATAGATTGCGATTTCTGGGCTGACTTGGTCAAGGCCGGTTAGCAATTGGCCGGTTTCGTATTGTTCGGGGTAGCCCTTGCTTGCAAGGACGATGCCGAGGTGAATACCTGCTTTTTTAAAGCGTACGTCGGGAGTCTCATTTTTTAGAAGTGCCAAGATGAGCTCGGCGAAGTCGCTTTCTAGGCGCGGGAGGACGACTTGCGTTTCTGGGTCTCCGAAGCGCGCATTAAATTCGATGACTTTCGGACCTTCATTTGTGGCAATCAAGCCGGCGTAAAGGATACCTCGGAACTCACGCCCTTCTTCAACCATTCCTTTTGCTGCGGGAAAAAGAATCGTTTGAATGGCTTCTTCGACCAATTTTTCTGGTATATGTGGAACGGGTGAATAGGCGCCCATTCCGCCTGTGTTTGGACCTTTGTCGCCGTCATAGGCGCGTTTGTGATCCTGGGCGATGGGCATCGGATAGACTTCTTCGCCGTTTACAAAGGCCATGAGGGAAAATTCTTCGCCTTCTAAAAATTCTTCGATGACGACTTTTTGTGAGGCTTCACCGAATCGTTCTTCTAGCATCATTTCCTTTAATGCGAGTACGGCTTCTGGCATCGTCATTGCGACAGCAACGCCTTTTCCGGCGGCAAGTCCGTCCGCCTTAATCACAATGGGGACTCCTTTTTCCTCCAAATAGGCTTTCGCTTCTTCGTACTTGGTGAAGGTCTTCGAGTTTGCGGTTGGAATCGCGTATTTTTGCATGAACTGTTTGGCGAAATCTTTGCTTCCTTCGATGAGAGCGGCGGCTTTTGTTGGACCGAACGCGAGCAAACCAGCTTCTGTGAAAGCATCCACTACGCCTGATAAAAGCGGGATTTCTGGGCCGACTACCGTGAATGCGACGGCTTCTTCTTGCGCGAAGTGAATTAGTGCTTTAGCGTTTTTTTCTTGAATGTCCACGCAGTGCACGCCGCTGTTTTTCATGCCGTCATTTCCTGGGGCACAAAAAACGGTGTCAACGTCACGCGAGGAAAGAAGTTTTTGACAGATGGCATGTTCTCGGCCACCACTACCAATTACGAGTACTTTCATCTTTTCACTTCCTTTTTAATGTTTAAAGTGACGAACATGTGTTGTAACCATTGCAATACCGTGTTTATTTGCCATTTCAATGGAATCCGCATCTTTAATCGAGCCGCCTGGTTGAATGATTGCGGTAATGCCGGCTTCCGCTGCAGCAAGAACCGTGTCATTCATTGGGAAAAAAGCATCGCTCGCTAGTACTGCCCCCTGTGCGTTCACGCCAGCTTGACTTAGCGCAATTTTTGCCGCGCCGATGCGATTCATTTGTCCAGCGCCGACACCGAGCGTCTGGCTAGCGTTTCCGACAACAATCGCGTTTGACTTCACATGTTTCACAATTTTCCACTGCACAAGAAGCGCGCGCATCTCCTCGTCAGTCGGTGCTTTTTCCGTCACAACCGTAAAAGTCTCGGGATCAGCCACAAAAGTATCACTATCTTGGACAAGCAAGCCGCCGTTCACAGACGTTTTTTCCAAGCTCGGCGCAAAACTCGACATGTCGACCGAAAGCAAACGGATATTTTTCTTTTTGGTTAAAATAGCTAACGCGGCGTCAGAAAAACTTGGCGCAACAATGATTTCCAGAAAGATTTCACTTAGTTTTTGCGCAGTTTCCACGTCAACCTCACGATTTAGCGCGACAATGCCACCAAAAATCGAGGTTTCATCCGCCTCGTACGCCTTTTCATACGCCTCAAAAATCGTCGTACCGACACCAACGCCGCATGGGTTCATATGTTTCACGGCCACTGCTACAGGTTCTGTGAATTCGGCTGCAATTTTAAGCGCAGCGTCTGTATCGCGAATGTTGTTGTAGGATAGCTCTTTGCCGTGGAGCTGTGAAGCGTGTGCCACACTATGAACGTCCGCCAGTGGTTCTTCGTAAAAAGCCGCCTTTTGGTGCGGGTTCTCACCGTAGCGTAAACTTTCTTTTAGGTCATATGTTAGCGTGAGCTTTTCAGGGAATTCCTCTTCCGTCAAGAAGCCCGCGATTAGCGCATCATAGGAAGCCGTATGGCGGAACACTTTTGCGGCAAGTTTCGCACGAGTTTCGGGTGTCACGCTGCCGTTTTCAAGTTCAGCTAAAACAGGCGCGTAGTCGGCCGCATCAACTAAAACCGTCACCGCCTGATAGTTTTTGGCCGCCGAACGGAGCATCGAAGGGCCACCGATGTCGATATTTTCAATGGCTTCGCTAAGTGCCACATCAGGTTTCGCAATCGTTTCTTGGAAGGGATATAAATTGACGCAAACTAAATCGATCGGCTGGATACCGTGTCGTTTAGCCTCATTCACATGCGTTTCTAGGTCACGCCGAAATAAAAGGCCACCGTGAATCATCGGGTGGAGGGTTTTCACGCGTCCGTCTAGCATTTCTGGAAACTCCGTCACCGCTTCAATTCCGGTGGTTAAAACGCCGTTTTCCTCCAAAATTTTCTTCGTTCCGCCAGTTGAAATAATCTCAAAGTCAAGTTGTACGAGTGCCTTCGCGAAGGCTACCACGCCTTCTTTGTCCGACACACTAATGAGCGCTCTTTTCATTTATTTAAACTTCCCCTCTACTAAATTTTTCACCACTTTGGGGTAAAAGATATGTTCGATTTCGTGAATTTTCGCCGTGAGTGACGCCTCCGTATCTGTTGCAAGGATTGGAATGCTTTCGCGTGCAATCACTTCGCCCGTATCCATGCCCGCATCTACAAAATGTGCGGTGACGCCCGTCTCGTCTGCCCCGTCTGAAAGCGCCTGTAAAATCGCATCTTTGCCCGGATATTTCGGCAAAAGTGACGGGTGCAAATTGACAATTTTATTCGGATACTGGTCGAGTAACGTTTCGCCGATGAGGCGCATGTAGCCAGCCAAGACGATAAAGTCTACCTGTTTCGCTTCTAGCTCGGCTAAAATGGCGGTTTCAAATTCCGCTTTATTCGCGTAAGCTTTCGGCTCAAACAGAAATGTCGGCACGCCAAATTGCTTGGCCCTCTCGAGCACCCCGGCGCCCGCTTTATCACAGACGAGCAGGACGATTTTATCCCCGACATCGCTTTTCATGAGCGCTTCGAAATTCGTTCCCGAACCTGTTGCAAAGACGGCGATATTCATTTCGTTTCGCCCCCAATAAATGTGACGGCTGCCGTTTGTTTCTCCGTGACGCGCCCAATTTTATAAGCCGGCTCGCCTAGCTCCTGCAATACATGTAAAACGTTCGCCGCTTCATTTTCTGGAACCGCTAGCACCATGCCAATTCCCATGTTGAAGATGTTATACATTTCCATTTCATCTAGCTGACCGCGCATTTTAAGGCTACTGAAAATCGGCAGTTCAGGCCAAGAGCCACATTTAATTTCCGCCGCCAAATTTTCGTTTAGCATTCTCGGCAAGTTTTCAATAAAGCCGCCGCCCGTGATGTGCGCAATGCCATTCACCTTGCTTTGCTTTAAGACTTCTAAAACAGGCTTTACGTATATTTTTGTCGGTTCTAACAAGTAGTCCACAAGTTCCCCGTCTGGGAGTTCTGGAAGCTTGGCATTCAATTTTAGAGCGCCATCTTTGAAGTAGATTTTTCGAACGAGCGAGTAGCCATTGCTATGAATGCCGCTTGAAGGAAGCCCAATTAAAACGTCACCCGCCTGAACGGCATCAGCCTGAATCAATTTGCTTTTTTCAACAGCGCCAACAGTAAAGCCAGCTAAATCGTAATCGTCCGCCGCATACATATCGGGCATTTCAGCGGTTTCCCCGCCGATAAGCGCGCACCCTGAAAGCTCGCAGCCAGTCGCCACACCTTTCACAATTTGTTCCATTTTGGACGGCGTGTTTTTCCCTGTCGCAATATAATCTAAAAAGAAAAGTGGCTCGGCGCCTTGTGCGAGTATATCGTTTACACACATAGCAACGCAGTCAATCCCAATTGTATCGTGTTTTCCAGCAGAGATCGCCACAGCGAGTTTTGTTCCAACACCATCTGTGCCTGATACTAAAACAGGTTCTTTTAATGCGAGCTCACTTAAATCAAACATACCACCAAAGGAACCAAGTGCGCCCATAACGCCTAATCGCTCTGTCCGCGCAACATGTTTTTGAATGCGTTCCACGACTTCGTAGCCTGCATGGACATCAACGCCTGCCTTACTGTATGCATTTTCCACTTTTTAACACTTCCTCGTTTTATTTTTTTTGATCTTCTAGGCTTTTCAAATACTCCGCTTCATAATCATATAAATCAGTTGGATAGTCGCCGTTAAAATACGCCATACATAAACCGCCGTACGGCTCATTCGGATAAGGTTTGCCGACTGCTTCCACAAGCCCCTCTTCACTTAAATACGTGAGCGAATCAGCGCCGATAATTCGGCAAATTTCATCGACACTATGGTTTGCCGCAATGAGTTCGTTGCGTGTTTGAATATCAATGCCGTAAAAACACGGGAACGCAAGGGGCGGGGAAGCAATTCGGACGTGCACTTCTCTGGCGCCAGCTTCGCGCAGTAGTTGAACAATACGCTTACTCGTTGTTCCGCGCACAATGGAATCGTCAATCATGACGACACGTTTACCTTCAACGACACCGCGAACCGCCGACAATTTCATGCGCACCCCTTGTTCCCTTAGCTCCTGTGAAGGCTCAATGAACGTTCTGGCCACGTACCTATTTTTAATCAAACCGAGCTCGTAAGGTAACCCAGATTCCTCCGCATAACCGATTGCCGCTGAAATGCTCGAATCAGGTACACCTGTCACGACATCAGCATCCACGAAAGCTTCCTGTGCGAGCCGTTTGCCACTACGCTTTCTCGCCGAGTGCACATTAATCCCCGCAATATTTGAATCGGGGCGTGCAAAATAAATGTACTCCATGCTACAAATCGAGTGCTTGACTTCTTTGGTGAAAACGTCAATGTGAAGTCCGTCATCATCAATCACAATGAGTTCGCCTGGTTCAACGTCACGGACAAATTCTGCACCTACCGTTTCAAACGCGCATGTTTCCGATGCAACGACGTAACTGTCGCCAATCCGGCCAATCGAAAGCGGACGGAAGCCGTTCGGATCTAGTGCGGCAATCATCGCATGTTCCGTAAGAAGCATATAGGCAAAGCCGCCTTTCACACGGTTTAGCGCCACTTTCAAATCTTGAATGAAGTCCCCCGTCTGACTGCGCTTAATCAGATGCGCCAGCACTTCCGTATCCGAACTCGTTTGGAAAATCGCCCCTTCTTTTTCCAGTTCCGCACGTAGCGATGAAGCGTTAATTAAATTGCCGTTATGCGCAAGCGCCAATGAAGAGTTTTGAAAGTGGAACAAAAACGGCTGCACATTGCCTAAACTTTTGCCTCCAGCCGTCGCATATCGCACATGCCCAATTGCCCCCGTTCCTTTTAACCCATCAAGCTCTCCGTGTTTAAAAACGTCCGCAAGCAACCCTAAATTCCGGTGCCCCTTAAGCGTCAGACCGTCCGTTGACACAATCCCAGCGCCTTCTTGCCCGCGGTGTTGCAAACTGTGCAAGCCGTAATACGTAATTTCCGCAGCAGCCGGGTGATTCCAAACGCCAAAAATTCCACATTCCTCGTTCAAACCTTTTATTTCAGCAAGCATGGCAAAGCCCCTTCCCAAATTTCGCGCAAACTTTCCGTAGATACAACCACTTCTTCTTTTTTGGAAGAAATCATTAGCACAGCGTCTTCCGTCACCACTCCAACTTCATGCACATTTTTGTTCGCGAAAATTTCCTCAAATTTCGCTTTGTCCGCTTGTTTCACCGATACAATAAAACGAGATTGTGACTCACTGAAAATCATTTCAAGTTCAAATGGCACAGCCACTTTCGCCCCGTAATTGCCTTTAAATGCCGCCTCCGCGAGTGCCACTGCAAAACCGCCTTCTGAAATATCATGCGCACTTTGAACAAGTCCAGCTTGAATCGCTTGAAGTACCCCCGCCTGGTTCGCCTGTTCCACATCTAACTCAAGCCGCGGAGCACGCCCAGAAATCTTACCTTGCAAGAGCTTTTGCAGTTCCGAGCCATTATATTCAGCGAAAGTGTCACCGACCAAATAAATCGCATCACCTGCCGCCTTAAAATCCTGCGTCGTAATATCTTTTATATTTTCAACCAAACCAACCATACCAATTACTGGTGTCGGGTAAATCCCCGTGCCGTCCGTTTCATTATACATCGACACATTCCCCGAAATAACTGGTGTATCAAGCGCAAGACACGCCTTACTAATGCCGTCTGCCGCTTTCTCAATCTCCCAGAAAATTTCCGGTTTGTCCGGATTTCCAAAATTAAGGCCGTCCGTAATCGCAAGCGGTTTTGCACCACTCGCCACAATATTACGCGCCGCCTCGCTCACCGCAATCGCACCACCAAGCTCTGGGTCAAGATACAAATACCTTGAATTGCAATCCGTCGTCATCGCAATCGCCTTCTCCGTTCCACGCACACGTACAACCGCCGCATCACTACCCGGCACAACCGCCGTACTCGTGCGCACTTGGTAATCATATTGCTCATAAATATACCGCTTACTCGCAATTGTCGGTTGAGCCAAAAGCTTTTCCCAAGTTTCTTTTAGGTTTAAAAGATTAGGCCGAAATGGCGTTTCATTTTGAAACTCTTGGTAACGTTTTGGTTCACTTGACGGTTTGTGATAAACCGGCGCATCTTCCGCAAGAGCATCAACCGGTACACTCGCCACAACTTCCCCGTGATGAACAATCGTGTACATTTTATCATCCGTCACCTCGCCAATTGTCACCGCATGCAAGCCGTAACGCTCAAACAATGCTACAATTTCCGCCTCATGACCGCGCTTCACACATAAAAGCATCCGCTCCTGCGACTCCGAAAGCAGCATTTCATACGCGGACATATGCGTTTCCCGTTGCGGCACATCGTCCATCACAAGACGCAGACCAGTTCCCGCCTTCGATGCCATCTCCGAACTCGAACTCACAAGTCCCGCTGCCCCCATATCTTGAATCCCAACTAAAATATCCGCATGCTTCTGAATGACTTCCAAACAAGCCTCTAAAAGCAGTTTTTCCATAAATGGATCGCCAACTTGAACCGCTGAACGCTGCTGTTCGCCTTCCTCACTAAATTCCACCGAAGCAAACGTCGCCCCGTGAATTCCGTCACGCCCCGTTTTGGCGCCAACGTACATGACCGGATTGCCAACACCAACTGCTTGCCCTTTTTGAATATCTTCTTTTTTGATTAAACCCACACACATGGCGTTGACCAGCGGGTTCTTCGAGTAGCACGTTTCAAATTGTACCTCGCCCCCAACCGTCGGAATCCCAATTGAGTTTCCGTAGCCTGCAATGCCTGCCACAACTTCATTTACCAAGTATTTCGTATGCGGATTATTTAGTTCGCCGAAACGAAGTGAGTTCAGCATCGCAATTGGACGAGCGCCCATCGAAAACACATCGCGAATGATTCCGCCGACTCCAGTTGCCGCACCTTGATATGGCTCCACGTATGACGGGTGGTTATGACTCTCCACTTTAAAAGCCACGCCTAGTCCGTCCCCAATGTCAACAATTCCAGCTCCCTCACCCGGGCCTTGTAAGACTTGCTGCCCTTCTGTTGGGAATTTTTTCAAAACCGGTTTGGAAGTTTTATAACTACAGTGCTCCGACCACATGACCGAGAAGAGGCCTGTTTCGGTGTAGTTAGGCTTGCGCCCGAGAATGGAAACGATTAAATCGAATTCGCTATCCGTTAAACCCATTTCCTGATATATTTTTTGCTGTGCGATTTGGTCCATCGTTGGTTCATTTGCTAGCACTTTCGCTCGCCTCCTTCATAGAACTGACAATCGATTGAAATAATTTCAAGCCGTCCACACCGCCGACAATTTCTTCGACAGCTCGCTCTGGATGTGGCATCATGCCAAGCACGTTGCCGCGTTTATTCACAATACCAGCGATATTCGCCGCGCTACCATTTGGATTTTCAGCCGCATACGTAAAGACAATTTGCTTGTTCGCCTGAAGTTCCGCAAGCGTTTCTGCATCGCAATAATAATTGCCTTCCCCGTGCGCCACGGGAATTGGGATTTCTTCACCAGCTTGATAGCTAGACGTAAAAAGCGTATCCGCATTCTCAACTTGAAGCGGCAACGTTTTACAAACAAAATGCAAATTGCGATTCCGAATGAGCGCGCCCGGCAACAAGCCGCATTCCGTTAAAATTTGAAATCCGTTACAAACGCCTAGAACGGGACGCCCCTCTTCCGCAAAACGCATCACTTCTTTCATAATATTCGCAAATTTAGCGATGGCGCCCGTGCGTAAATAGTCCCCGTATGAAAAGCCACCCGGAAGAAGCACCGCATCAAATCCAGCAAGCGACTTTTCAGCGTGCCACACGTATTCGGCTTCCTCACCTAGCACATCTCGGATAGCATGAAGCATATCTAAATCGCAATTTGACCCCGGAAACTGAATCACAGCAAATTTCATTCTTATGCCTCCTCAATTTCGTAACGATAATCTTCCATCACTGGATTCGTTAACAATTTATCACAAAGTTCATCCAACATAACGCGTACATCACGGTCCGTTTTTTCAACTTGAAGCTCCATATATTTTCCAATCCGAACGTCCTGAACACTCGCATACCCCATACTAATAGCCGCCTCGTTCACCGCGTCCCCTTGCGGATCAAGCACACTTTTTTTTAACGTCACATAAATTTTCACATTATACATTACTTCATGACCTCCTCAAGTCGCGATAAAACTTCATCATAAACTGTAATTAAATTCCCAATATTCCGACGAAAGACATCCTTATCGAGCCTCTCCCGCGTCTCTTTATCCCAAAGTCGGCACGTATCCGGCGAAATCTCATCCGCAAGCAAAATCTGACCTGCCGCATCGCGTCCAAATTCAAGTTTAAAATCAACAAGCGTAATCCCCATTTTTTCAAAAAGTTCCTGTAATTTACCGTTCACTTGAAACGCGAGAGCCTTAAGCGTTTCAATTTCCTTCCTATCGCAAGCACCGAGAAAAACAACGTGGTCATCATTGATGAAAGGATCGTCTAGTGCATCATTTTTAAAATAAAATTCCACAATCGGCGTATCAATAAGTTCCCCCTCGTCCCTGCCAAGCCTTTTCGCAAGACTACCCGCAAGCACATTTCGCACCACCACTTCCAGTGGAATGATGTCCACCTTTCGAATCAATTGTTCCGTTTCAGAAATTTGTTCAATAAAGTGACTCGGAATTCCCTCGTTTTTCAAATAACGAAAAATAAGCGAAGTAATGTTGTTATTGCGTATTCCTTTTCCCGCAAAAACTTCTTTCCTTCCGCCGTTTAATGCCGTTGCATCATCTTTATATTTCGCACGGAGCACATCCGCTTTTTCTGTCGTAAAAAGTTCCTTCGCTTTGCCTTCGTAAATGAGTTCGTCTGTCACTTAAAATCTCTCCTTTTGAAAAAAGTAGCCTCACTCGCCTAATAAAAGACGAGCAAGTCGTATTTTAAAGCCCTAAACGGTTAAAAATTAAATCTACATTTTTAAGATGATAGTGATAATCAAAGCAGTCATCAATCTCTTTTTCCGAAAGTAATGCGGTAATTTTCGGCTCATTTTCCACAAGCGTTCTGAAAGACGTTTTCGTTTCCCACGCTTCCATCGCTTTTGGTTGAACCGTATCATATGCCTCTTCCCGCGCCATTCCTTTATCAATTAAAGAAAGTAAGACGCGCTGTGAATAAATTAGACCTAGCGTCGCATCCATATTTCGCTTCATATTGTCAGGAAATACCGACAAATTTTTCACAATGTTTCCAAAGCGACTTAAAATATAATCAAGTAAAATGGTCGCATCCGGTAAAATAATTCGCTCCGCCGAGCTATGTGAAATATCGCGTTCATGCCATAGCGGCACATTTTCATACGCCGTCATCATATGTCCGCGAATTACGCGTGCAAGCCCCGTCACGTTTTCCGAGCCAATCGGATTACGCTTATGCGGCATCGCCGAACTCCCTTTTTGGCCTTTCGCAAAAGCTTCCTCCACTTCACGAACTTCACTTTTCTGAAGGCCACGCACCTCAACCGCAAATTTTTCAACAGACGTTGCGATTAAAGCAAGTGTTGCGACATATTCCGCATGTCTGTCGCGCTGCAGTGTCTGCGTGGAAATTGGTGCCGGCGTAGTGCCTAAGTGCTTACAAACATATTCTTCGACAAAAGGGTCAATATTCGCGTACGTGCCAACCGCACCAGAAATCTTACCAAATTCAACGCCCTTCGCCGCATAATCAAATCGCTCTAAATTACGCTTCATTTCCTCATGCCAAAGTGCAAGTTTCAACCCGAATGTCGTCGGCTCCGCATGAACGCCGTGTGTTCTACCCATCATGACCGTGTTTTTATGTTCCCGAGCTTTGTCAGCCAAAATTTGAATGAAGTTTTCCAAATCTTTACGTAAAATTTCATTCGCTTGTTTTAATAAGTAAGAGTTTGCTGTATCCACCACATCCGTTGACGTTAAGCCGTAGTGCACCCATTTACGTTCAGCACCAAGCGTTTCAGAAACCGCACGTGTAAAAGCCACCACATCATGACGCGTTTCAAGCTCAATCTCTTTAATCCGTTCAACATCGAATGTCGCATGCTCGCGAATTTTAGCTACATCCGCTTTTGGAATATCGCCAAGCTCTGCCCATGCCTCACAAGCTAAAATTTCAACTTCAAGCCAAGCCTTAAAGCGATTTTCCTCCGTCCAAATTTTGCCCATTTCCTCTCTCGTATAACGTTCAATCATGCGCCTTTAGTCCTCCATCTATTTCCAAATTTTCGTTTCTTCTAAATCAATTAATACAGCGCTTGGATCATTCGCTAAAATCGTAATATGCCCCATTTTGCGGTCGCGCTTCGCTTCTTTTTTCCCGTAATAGTGCACATACCAACGCGAGTAATCACCCATCTGTTCATTTACGCCTTCCACATGCTGCCCTAAAATGTTAATCATGACTGCTGGCTTAATCAATTCCGGCTTTAAAAGCGGCAAGCCAACAATTGCCCGAATATGCTGCGTAAACTGCGAAATATTACATGCTTCAATCGTATAGTGCCCCGAATTATGCGGTCTAGGCGCGAGCTCATTCACATATAGCGCGCCAGACGCTGTCACAAACATTTCAACCGCCAAAACGCCTTCTAAGCTTAAAAACTCGGCCAATTTCACAGCAATGGCTTGCGCCTCCTCGTGGACATCGGCTTCTAGTTTTGCCGGCACAACGGATGTATGCAAAATATTATTGCGATGCACATTTTCACTTACTGGAAAGGTTTCAATTTGCCCCGCAGCATTTCGAGCTACAACAACAGAAACTTCTTTTTCAAACGGAATAAAAGCTTCGAGCACACACGAACCATATTTTAACACTGGAAGGGTTTTATCCACATCTGCCTCACTACGGAGAATAACTTGACCTTTTCCATCATATCCGCCCCGCGCCGTTTTCACAACAGCTGGATAGCCAATACTTTTAATCTGTTCCAAAATATCCTCTTTATCAACAACAACCGCATAAGGAGCAATGTTCACATTCACAGACTCCAAATATGCTTTCTCTAAAATCCTATCTTGCGTAATCGACAAAAGCTCGGAGCCTTGCGGAACTTTCACCATATCTTCCACTTTTGCAAGCGCCCCGTAATCTACATTTTCAAACTCATACGTCACGACATCTGACTTCGCCGCGAGCTCGCGTAACGCCTTAATATCATCATATTCCGCCACAATCTGTTCATCACAAACCTGGCCACAAGGCGAATCAAAAGTTGGGTCTAAAACAATCACCCGATACCCCATCGCTTTCGCACTAAGTGTCATCATTCTGCCTAGTTGTCCACCGCCAATTATGCCAATTGTGCTATTCGGTAATAAAAATGTGTTATTCAAGTTTATCACTACTTTCTAGTACAGTTTCCTCTAGTGTAGCACGTCTTTTCGCTAATCGGCTAGCAATTAAATCATTAGAAATTGATAAGATTTGTGCAGCCAGTAAACCAGCATTCACAGCACCGCTCTCACCAATTGCAACCGTAGCAACTGGCACACCAGCTGGCATTTGTACAATTGAAAGAAGTGAATCCATTCCATTCAGCGCCTTCGATTTAACCGGCACACCAATAACAGGTAACGTCGTCTTCGCCGCAACCATTCCTGGTAAATGCGCCGCTCCGCCAGCACCTGCAATAATCACTTTTATTCCATTTTCTCGCGCCGCCTCCGCATAACGAAACATTAAATCAGGCGTACGATGCGCCGAAACAACCTTCTTCTCATAAGAAATCTCCAGCTCATCCAGTATCTCACAAGCCTTTCGCATCGTTTCAAAATCCGAGATACTCCCCATGATGACACCAACATCCGCAGACATTTACGGCTCAACTCCTTCTATAAAAGTGAATTTCCGTTTCAACACCTTAATTCTAACAATACAAACCTTAATTGTCAATTAAAAATCGAACGTTTTTATACTTCTAAAACCGAACGTTCGGTTTTTGCTTAATTATAAAAAAGTCCCGCCAACTAGCAGGACTTCACTTCATTCGTTTTCGCACACTCTTAACCCAAAATCCACCATGAATTTGTTTCGGCTCTGAAGAAACAATAAATGCCTTTTCATCAATCGCCACAATTTCCTTATAAAGCTTCCGTTCATTTTTCCGTGGTGTCAAAATCTCGAGCATCATCCGCTCACCATCTCGACCATTCGCAAGCCAACTTGTCACCCCGTAACCCAAATCCCGAATCTGGTTCGGCAAATCCAAATTGTACTCCTGCGTAATCACGTTCACCGTAATATAACCTAACGCCAATCGTTCCTCAATTTTCATACCGATAAACAATCCCACGCCAAATCCGACTGCATATGCAATCACATTCGCGATATTATTTAAGTTATCAAGCACCAAACTAAGCGCCACCACGTACACAACCATTTCAATAACGCTCACAAAAGCCGCCAAATAACGATATCCCTTCATTGTTAGCAACAAACGCACTGTTGAAATCGCGACATATAAAATGTTCACAATAAAAATTGTAAGCACAATACCAATTGCCCCATGAACCATCCTAATCCCCACTTCCTTTAAAACCAAACAGACTTACCTACTTATCCATTCTACACTATCCCTATTCCATTTTAAATACCACCTTAAACACTTTCTAAAAAAAAGTATTAAAAAAAGGCTCAGAAAATTTCTGAGCCTTCCAATTGCCCGGCAGCGACCTACTCTCACAGGGGGAAGCCCCCAACTACCATCGGCGCAGAGAAGCTTAACTACCGTGTTCGGGATGGGAACGGGTGTGACCTTCTCGCCATAACTACCAGACAATGAATGAAAGAACGTTGTTCTCTCAAAACTAGAGAAGAAAAGTGTTGAGTTACAAAGTAACGAAAACCAGATTAAAAGGTTAAGTCCTCGATCGATTAGTATTTGTCCGCTCCATATGTCGCCATACTTCCA
>NZ_FYBV01000019.1:0-4357 GCF_900186175.1 Listeria sp. ILCC796 | reverse complement strand
CAATTTTTAATTGTCCATCTTTTAATGTTACTCGTTTACGATCCAGTTCTTTATTCGTTGAATCTAGACCTACAAGATAGACTGTTTGTGTTGTACTTGTAATGTCATTTTTCGCATAGTACTCGAAGCTTCCCGTTACAGGAATAGTAGATTTTCTAGTGCCATCTACTTCCAAGTAAACTTTCGTCACATCGCCAGCTACTTCCGCTTTAACGCGTGTATCATAACCAACATAGTACGCATCTTTCACCGTCACCGTTCCATTTGAAGCTCGTGTAACGGTTGTGTTCGCACTTGCTGATTTCCCATTTTTCGTTGCGGTTGCAATGACAACAGTACCTGCCGCTTGTTTTGGAATGGTAATGCTGTAATGCCCACTAGCATCTGCTTTTCCTGTTGCAATCGTAGTATTACCTACTTTAATAACCATATCTGCATTCGGTTCTGCCGTTCCTTCTGCTTTTGTAGAATCAGAATCTAAGGCATTAATTGTCGTTGGCGCAATATTACCTTGTGTAACCGTAGTATTCGCACTTTCTGTTTTGCCTTTCGCTGTTGCACTTGCCGTTACGACCGTTCCAAATGCTTGTTTTGGAATAGTCACACTGTATGTGCCATTTGCTTGAACAATACCACTTGCAATTTGGTTGTTGTTTTGATCTTTAAATACAATCGTTGCGTTTGGTTCCGCGGTTCCTTCTGCTTTCACGGAATCCGTTGTAAGTGAGTTAATCGTCGTTGGTGCAATATTACCTTGTGTGACGGTTGTATTCGCACTTGAAGATTTACCATTCTTACTTGCCGTTGCCGTTACAACAGTATTGACTGCTTGTTTCGGAATCGTAATATTATATGTGCCATTTGCTAGAATAATCCCACTTGCAATCTGATTGTTGTTTTGATCTTTAATCACAATCGTTGCGTTCGGTTCTCCTGTTCCTTCTGCTTTCACAGAATCGGTTGTCAGTGGATTAATTGTTGTTTGTGCAATCTCATTTTGGGTTACTGCAGTATTCGCACTGGAAGACTTACCATTTTTTGTTGCGGTTGCCGTGACAATCGTTCCAAATGCTTGTTTCGGAATAGTCAGGCTGTAAGTTCCATCAGGTTGTACAATCCCACTTGCAAGTTGATTATTATCTTGATCTTTAATCACAATCATTGCATTTGGCTCGGCAATCCCTTCTACCTTCACTGAATCTGTTGTAAGTGCATTAATCGTTGTTGGCGCAATGTCGCCTTGTGTAACCGTTGTTGGCGCTTGATTCGATGTTACATCATTTTTTGTCGCCGTTGCACTAACAATTGTTCCTACCGTTTGCTTCGGAATAGTGACACTATAGTTTCCACTTGAATCTACTTTTCCTGTTGCAATCGTTGTTTGGCCTACTTTAATTGTAATATCCGCATTTGGTTCAGCAGTTCCCTCAGCTTTAATGGAATCTGTTGTTAACCCATTAATCGTTGTTGGAGCAAGAGCTCCTTGCGTTACCGTTGTATTCGCACTTGAAGATTTGCCATTCTTCGTTGCATCTGCTGTCACAACGGTTCCAAACGCTTGCTTCGGAATTGTAATACTATAAACACCACTTGCATTAGCCGTACCGGTTGCAATCGTTGTTGGTCCAACTTTAATTGCAATTGCCGCGTTTGGTTCGGCAGTTCCTTCTGCTTTCACAGAATCCGTGGTCAACGCATTAATCGTTGTTGGCACAAGGTTTCCTTGTGTCACCGTTGTATCCCCACTTGCTGATTTATCATTCTTCGTTGCCGTTGCTACCACAATCGTTCCAACTGCTTGTTTTGGAATCACCAGGCTGTAATTTCCATCTGATCCTACTTTCCCAGTCGCAATCATTGTTTGACCTACTTTAATCACAATATCTGCATTCGGCTCTGCTGTTCCTTCCGCTTTTACTGAATCTGTATTTAAAGCATTAATTGTCGTTGGTGCAAGGTCTCCTTGTGTCACCGTTGTACTATCACTTGATGTTTTTCCATTCTTCGTTGCCGTTGCCGTTACAACCGTTCCAAACGCTTGTTTTGGAATTATTACACTGTATGCGCCGTTTGCCTGAACAACGCCACTTGCAATTTGATTGTTATTTTGGTCTTTAAATACAATCGTTGCATTCGGCTCGGCCGTTCCTTCCGCTTTCACAGAATCTGTCGTTAACGCATTAATTCTTGTCGGTGCAAGGTCTCCTTGCGTTACCGTTGTACTATCACTTGATGTTTTTCCATTCTTCGTTGCCGTTGCCGTTACAACCGTTCCAAACGCTTGTTTTGGAATTGTTACACTGTATGTGCCGTTTGCTTGAACAACACCACTTGCAATTTGGTTGTTGTTCTGGTCTTTAAATACAATCGTTGCATTCGGTTCGGCGGTTCCTTCGGCTTTCACAGAATCTGTCGTTAACGCATTAATCCTTGTTGGTGCAAGATTTTCTTGCGTCACCGTTGTACTATCACTTGATGTTTTTCCATTCTTCGTTGCCGTTACAACCGTTCCAAACGCTTGTTTTGGAATTGTCACACTGTATGTGCCGTTTGCCTGAACAACGCCGCTTGCAATTTGATTGTTGTTTTGATCTTTAAATACAATCGTTGCATTCGGCTCGGCCGTTCCTTCTGCTTTCACGGAATCTGTATTTAAAGCATTAATCGTTGTTTTCGCAATGTTTCCTTGTGTCACCGTTGTATTATCACTTGATGTTTTACCACTTAATGTCGCTGTCGCCGTCACAACGGTTCCAACTGCTTGTTTTGGAATCATTAAATAGTACACGCCATCAGAACCTACTCGGCCACTCGCTAATTGATTATCATTTTGATCTTTAATCACAATCGTTGCATTTGGCTCTGCTGTTCCTTCTACTGATGTAGAATCTGTTGTTAGCGCATTAATCATCGTTGGCGCGATATTTCCTTGTGCCACGGTAGTAGAATCACTTTCAACCTTATCATTCTTGCTTGCTGTTGCCGTTACAACGGTTCCAGCGGCTTGTTTTGGAATCACCAGACTGTAGTTACCGTTTGCATCTACTTTCCCAGTTGCAATCGTCGTACCACCTATTTTAATCGCAATATCTGCATTTGGTTCTGCTGTTCCTTCTGCTTTTATAGAATCTGTCGTTAACGCATTAATCGTTGTTTTCGCAATATTTTCTTGCGTTACCGTTGTATGTGCGCTCGCAGTTTTCCCATTAGCCGTCGCAGTCGCTGTTATTACTGTCCCAACAGCTTGTTTTGGAATTCTAAAGAAATACGTACCATCTGGCGCTACACGACCACTTGCAAGTTGATTATCATTTTGATCTTTAATCACAATCGTTGCATTTGGTTCTGCTGTTCCCTCTGTCGATGTAGAATCTGTCGTTAGCTTACCAATCGTTGTCGGTGCAATACCACCTTGTGTGACAGTTGTGCTCGCACTTGCATTTTTCCCATTAGCCGTTGCCGTTGCCGTCACCACTGTTCCAACTACTTGTTTTGGAATAATAAGGTAGTACGTGCCATCAGAACTTACGCGGCCACTTGCAAGTTGGTTATTGCTTTGATCTTTAATCACAATCGTTGCATTTGGTTCCGCCGTCCCTTCTGCCACTGTAGAATCAGTTGTCAATTCACCAATTGTCGTCGGCGCAAGATTACCTTGCGTCACTGTTGTGCTTGCACTAGCAGACTTTTCATTCTTCGTTGCGGTTGCCGTTACAACTGTTCCAAATGGTTGTTTTGGAATTGTTAGGCTGTAAGTTCCATTCGCTTGAACAACACCACTTGCAAGTTGATTGTTGTTTTGATCTTTAATCACAATTGCCGCGTTTGGTTCCGCGGTTCCTTCGGCTTTCACAGAATCCGTTGTTAACGCATTAATCGTCGTTGGTGCAAGATTTTCTTGCGTCACTGTTGTATTCGCGCTCTTCGTTTGGCCATTCTTCGTTGCAGTTGCTGTGACAACCGTTCCAACGGCTTGTTTTGGAATCGTAATGCTGTAGTTTCCATCAGAACCTACTTTTCCACTCCCGATTTGCGTATTGTTTTGGTCTTTAATCACAATATCCACATTTGGTTCCGCTGTTCCTTCGGCTTTTACGGAATCCGTTGTCAATGCATTAATCGTTGTTTCTGCAATAGTAGCAACTAGTGGTACTCTTGTTCTTGCAATTTCAAGATTTTCTGAGTTATAACCAATCGCATAGACTTCATCTGTTGCTGCATTTGTGATAGCTGTACGTGCATAATATTGGAAGGTACCATCTGTTCCAACTGGAATCTTCGTAAGAGGCGTTCCATTTACAACAAGTCCTACTTTGACAACAGAACCTGTGTATGTTCCGCGTACATAAGAATCTGC
>NZ_FYBV01000020.1:0-3394 GCF_900186175.1 Listeria sp. ILCC796 | reverse complement strand
CAATTTTTAATTGTCCATCTTTTAATGTTACTCGTTTACGATCCAGTTCTTTATTCGTTGAATCTAGACCTACAAGATAGACTGTTTGTGTTGTACTTGTAATGTCATTTTTCGCATAGTACTCGAAACTTCCTGTTACAGGAATAGTCACTTTCTTAGCGCCATCTACTTCCAAGTAAACTTTCGTCACATCGCCAGCTACTTCCGCTTTAACGCGTGTATCGTAACCAACATAGTACGCATCTTTCACCGTCACCGTTCCATTTGAAGCTCGTGTAACGGTTGTGTTCGCACTTGCTGATTTCCCATTTTTCGTTGCGGTTGCAGTGACAACAACGTCAGCCGCTTGTTTTGGAATGGTAATGCTGTAATGACCACTAGCATCTGCTTTTCCTGTTGCAATCGTAGTGTTACCTACTTTAATAGTTATATCTGCATTCGGTTCTGCCGTTCCTTCTGCTTTTGTAGAATCAGAATTTAAGGCATTAATTGTCGTTGGCGCAATATTACCTTGTGCAACCGTAGTATTCGCACTTTCTGTTTTGCCTTTCGCTGTTGCACTTGCCGTTACGACCGTTCCAAATGCTTGTTTTGGAATAGTTAACATATACGTTCCATCAGAAGCTACCGTTCCACTTGCAATTTGGTTGTTGTTTTGATCTTTAATCACAATCGTTGCGTTTGGTTCTGCTGTTCCTTCTGCTTTCACAGAATCCGTTGTAAGTGAATTAATCGTCGTTGGTGCAATATTACCTTGTGTGACGGTTGTATTCGCACTTGAAGATTTACCATTCTTCGTTGCGGTTGCCGTTACAACCGTATTGACTGCTTGTTTTGGAATCGTAATGCTATATGTGCCGTTCGCTTGAACAACACCACTTGCAATTTGGTTGTTGTTTTGATCCTTAAATACAATCGTTGCGTTTGGTTCTGCGGTTCCTTCTGCTTTCACAGAATCTGTTGTAAGTGGATTAATTGTTGTTGCAGCAATATTACCTTGTGTGACGGTTGTACTCGCACTTGCTGTTTTTCCACTCGCACTTGCCGTTGCCGTTACCACAGTTCCAACAACTTGTTTTGGAATTAAGAGAAGATACGTACCATCTGATGCTACTCGGCCACTTGCAATTTGATTATCATTTTGATCTTTAATCACAATCGTTGCATTTGGCTCTGCGGTTCCTGCTACTGATGTAGAGTCCGTTGTCAAAGCACCAATTGTTGTCGGCGCAATATCTCCTTGAATAACGGTTGTGTTTGCACTCGCTGACTTACTATTTTTCGTTGCATCAGCTGTCACAACTACTCCAGCCGCTTGTTTTGGAATGGTGATGCTGTAGTTTCCATTCGCATCCACTTTTCCTGTTGCAATCGTAGTGTTACCTACTTTAATAGCCATATCTGCGTTTGGTTCTGCTGTTCCTTCTGCTTTCACAGAATCTGTCGTTAAGCTATTAATTGTCGTTGGTGCAAGGTTACCTTGAGTAACCGTTGTATTCGCACTTGCTGTTTTTCCATTTGCACTTGCTGTCGCGGTTACGACTGTTCCAAATGCTTGTTTTGGAATCGTAATACTATACGTACCGTCTGATGTTACTCGGCCGCTTGCAATTTGATTATCATTTTGGTCTTTAATTACAATTGTTGCATTCGGCTCTGCGGTTCCTTCCGCTTTCACTGAATCTGTTGTTAATGCATTAATCGTTGTTGGGGCAATATTGCCTTGGGTAACTGTTGTACTCGCACTTGCTGTTTTTCCACTTGCACTTGCTGTTGCCGTTACTACAGTTCCAACAACTTGTTTTGGAATCACTAGAAGGTACGTGCCATCTGACGCTACACGACCACTTGCTAATTGATTATCATCTTGATCTTTAATCACAATCGTTGCATTTGGCTCTGCTGTTCCTGCTACTGATGTAGAGTCCGTTGTCAAAGCACCAATTGTTGTCGGCGCAATATTACCTTGAGTAACCGTAGTACTTGCACTCTCTGTTTTTCCACTTGCACTTGCTGTTGCAGTTACAACCGTTCCAACTGCTTGTTTCGGAATTAAGAGAAGGTACGTACCATCTGACGCTACACGACCACTTGCTAACTGATTGTTATTTTGATCTTTAATCACAATCGTTGCATTCGGCTCGGCTGTTCCTTCGGCTACTGTAGAATCCGTTGTCAAGGCACCAATCGTTGTTGGCGCAATATTGCCTTGGGTAACCGTTGTGTTCGCACTTGCTGATTTGCCATTCTTCGTTGCGGTTGCCGTTACAATCGTACCAGCAGCTTGTTTCGGAATCGTAATGCTATAGGCTCCACTTGCATTAGATGTACCCGTCGCAATCGTCGTTTGGCCGGCTTTTATTGTAATTGATGCATTTGGCTCTGCTGTTCCTTCTGCTTTCACAGAGTCCGTTGTTAACGCATTAATCGTTGTCGGCGCAAGGTCTCCTTGCGTTACCGTTGTGGTTGCCGTATTCGATGTTACACCATTTTTTGTTGCCGTTGATTCGACAACTGTTCCAACGGCTTGTTTTGGAATCGTAATGCTGTAATGACCACTAGCATCTGCTTTTCCTGTTGCAATTGTTGTTTGACCGACTTTAATTGTCATATCCGCGTTTGGTTCAGCCGTTCCTTCTGCTTTCACGGAATCGGTTGTTAGACTGTTAATTGTCGTTGCGGCAATCGCTCCTTGAGTGACTGTTGTGGTTGCCGTATTTGATGTTTTGCCATTTTTTGTTGCCGTTGATTCGACAACTGTTCCAACTGTTTGTTTTGGAATCGTAATGCTGTAGGCTCCACTTGCATTAGATGTACCCGTTGCAATCGTCGTTTGACCGACTTTTATTGCAATTGATGCATTTGGTTCCGCGGTTCCTTCTGCTTTTACAGAATCCGTTGTTAACGCATTAATCGTTGTCGACGCAAGATTTCCTTGCGTGACTGTTGTATTCGCACTCTTCGTTTGGCCGTTCTTCGTTACAGCTGCCGTGACAACTGTTCCAACGGCTTGTTTTGGAATCGTAATGCTGTAGTTTCCATCAGAACCTACTTTTCCACTCCCGATTTGCGTATTGTTTTGGTCTTTGATCACAATATCCGCATTTGGTTCCGCTGTTCCTTCTGCTTTTACGGAATCCGTTGTTAATGCATTAATCGTTGTATCTGCAATAGTAGCAACTAGTGGTACTCTTGTTCTTGCAATTTCAAGATTTTCTGAGTTATAACCAATCGCATAGACTTCATCTGTTGCCGCATTTGTGATATCTGTACGTGCATAATATTGGAAGGTACCATCTGTTCCAACTGGAATCTTCGTAAGAGGCGTTCCATTTACAACAAGTCCTACTTTGACAACAGAACCTGTGTATGTTCCGCGTACATAAGAATCTGC
>NZ_FYBV01000022.1:0-2068 GCF_900186175.1 Listeria sp. ILCC796 | reverse complement strand
TTCTTTGATAAACTTTGGTATCTTTAAAATCAACATCTTTTTTCCAGTATTCTCTAGTTTGAGAATAGTCTTTAGGTACCTTAGCCCCACTAGCTCCCTCATACGTCATACTCCCCCGAATCGCCGCCGTACTCAAGCCTAGCCCCATTACCACGTCCATCAGGCCACTTTCATCCAGCGTACCTTTCACCGATTCCACATACGCCGATGCCCGGAGCGTACCGCCAGCCATGCCGGTGTATTTCGTGCCGTCCATATAATAGGTGCCGGTTTTCCACGATTCAGTGATTTTTTTGTTTAAATCCTCATTCGTGATAATTTGGAGTCACTTGGGTCTAAGTACTTTCCTGCCTTGTCTAAGTATTTCTTCAGTTTCGGGTCATTCACACCCACTCCTTTTTAGGAAAGAAAGGTAGTATTCAAAAGACTGTTTGGTTGTTAATTTTTTCTTTTGCTTCACCTCATTTATCTCTTAGTATGGTGTATGTATTGTATCATCAACTATTTTCACTCTCCTAGCAACATACTACTTTTATACTTTTGAACATAGCTAAAAAGATATGAGTATGCTGCTCTCTCTATAGAGTTAGTTTTCTCATATCTTTTTCAGTAGTGCAACTTCTATTCAGTGAATACAGCTAGCTTTTGTTAGTTATTGGCAACTTGATTAGTGAATGCTACTAGTCAAGGCTTTACTATCCGACGCCTATCAGATAATAGAGTGCCTTTTTATTTTATTTAATATAGATGTTTAAAGTGATTTCAATTCTTCAATTTCTATACTTGTTAAATCTTTTATCGAAAAACCAATCACTTCATTCAATTTCAAAAACACTCTGATTCTATTTATATTGTAAGATGCATCAGGTTCAAAATTTTCCTCAAAACTACATACAAGTTCATCACTATCTAAAAATACAAAATAGTTAGAGTCAATATCTACATAGTCATTTTCTTTTTTAAAAATTGAAGAATCTACCATAATTAGTCCTTCATTTTCTTTAGTTAGGCTGAAATCCAATTTTTTAAAGAAATCAGAAGCAACATAAAAAACTATAGTTTGTATACTACCATCTGTTTTATCAATACCGATTTCTAAAGGAGGAATCCCCATTGTTCTAGTTAAACGCCAATAATCATAATAACTTTTATTGTTTTTTGTATCCATTTTTACTGAAATCATAAGTAAGTCATCTACAACTTTTTCCATGTAAACTTCACTTTTAATATTGATGTTCTCACTATTAATTTTTTTTAATAACATATTATCCTCCTATATTATGGTTTGTATAAAGCATGATATATTACCCCCGTATCACCATTAATACCGATTTCCCAACCATTCACATTGAAAAAATTTCTACCAGGATTTACTTTAGGTAATATGAAAGATACCGAATCTTGAAAGCTAAGCATCAATTCATTTTCAGTTATTATTGACCCCTTAGCAGAATTAATAAATTCTCCCATATGCTTACTCGCATTTCCATGAACCCAAACTTCTTTTCCATTTACGTTAGTTCCTTTTAAAGTAAAAGACTTTGGTATGTTGGTATTAGGAATTATTTCTTGAGTTGGGTTGATATTTTTGTCCCATGTAATTTCATATTTAGCCCCATTCGCTTTCTCATACGTCATACTCCCCCGAATCGCCGCGGTGCTTAAACCTAACCCCATCACCACGTCCATCAGGCCACTTTCATCCAGCGTACCTTTCACCGATTCCACATACGCTGATGCCCGAAGCGTGCCACCAGCCATACCGGTGTATTTCGTGCCGTCCATATAATAGGTGCCAGTTTTCCACGATTCAGTGATTTTTTTGTTTAAATCCTCATTCGTGATAATTTGGTAGTCACTTGGGTCTAAGTACTTCCCTGCCTTGTCTAAGTATTTCTTCAGTTTCGGGTCATTCACACCCACTCCGTTTTGTTCAAGCAGCCACATCACTTGCGGCTTTCCCTCCGCATCGTAGTACACCACTGCCAAAACTTGATAGGCTTTCAGCGCTTCGACCAGTTTTGGGTCTACGCCGCGAACGGTATTAAGCCGCTGTTTCAAGGCATCC
>NZ_FYBV01000013.1:0-53336 GCF_900186175.1 Listeria sp. ILCC796 | reverse complement strand
CAGCGTTCGTCCTGAGCCAGGATCAAACTCTCTTTAAAATAAATCGAATTTGAATACTTATTCAACACCGTGAATAAGTTTCCTTAGCGTCACAAATTGACTTTGCTAGCTTGTTTCTTACTTTTTTTGGAAACATCTTTTTGTTTCCTGTCCTATGAATTGATTGGTGAAACATCTGTTTCATCGCTTTTTCATCTTCGTTTTGTTCAGTTTTCAAAGGTCACATTGCTCTTTCGAGACAACTTAATTATCATATCATGATTAGGTTGCTACGTCAATAAAAAATTTATATTTTATTAACCTCTTTTTTTGAGCTTTTTAAGTATATAATAATCAATGAAATAATTCAAGGAAAAGCTACTTGTTTTTGATAACTTTTTCGTCTTGTAGTTCTGAAAGAAATTTTAGCATGTAGGAATGCCGTTTTTCTGCGGCTTTGATTGCGGTTTTTGTGTGCATCTTATCTTTTAATAGTAGAAGCTTATCAAAGAAGTGTGCCAGCGTTGTGTTTGGATTTTCGAGATGGTAATCGAGTGCCTGGCGGGCTTTGGCGCCGCCGTAAGTAAATGCTCGGATGATTCCGATTGCTCCAAGGGCATCTAGGCGGTCGGCGTCTTGCACAATTTTTTCTTCGAGCGTTTCTGCCAAAACGGGATTCTCACCTTGTTTGTAGGAAACAGATTCGACTGCGCGCATAATCTTTTTAATAGTGTCTGGATCTAAGCCTGATTTTTTCATCCAGTCGCTTAACTCAGCTTTAGCCAAAGCAGGGTCTGTAGTTAGTTTTTCATCAGGGTAATCGTGGAAAAGCGCGGCTAGTTCGATGATAAGCGTGTCACCACCCTCCTTTTTCTGCAAATGTTTGGCAGTTCGAAAGACGCGCATAATGTGTTCGAAATCATGCCCAGTGCGGTCAGACTCGAATTTTTCTTGCATCCAATGTTTAGCTGCTTCTATTATATTCATTTCGCATTCTCCTTTCTTTTTTCAGATAATTGTGTAAAATAAAGATTGAGGTGATACGATGTTTGAATTTCAACAAGTGACTTTTACTCGGAAAGAAAAACAGATTATCAGAAATATTAATTGGGCTGTGCAGACAGGCGAAAAATGGGCAATGCTCGGTTTAAATGGCGCCGGAAAGACGACGCTTTTAAAGCTTTTAAATGGTTATATTTGGCCGAGTAGCGGGCGGTTACAAGTGCTTGGCCAGTGGTTTGGACAGACTTCTTTGCCTGAACTTCGGAAATCAATTGGCTGGGTGAGCAGCGCCTTGCAGTATCAGCTGAAGGAGTATGAAACGGCGGAGCAAATTGTACTTAGCGGTAAGTATGCTAGCATCGGGCTTTACCAGCCGTTTACAGAAGCGGATATCCATCAGGCGAAGGAGTTGCTTCTCTCGGCGCACGGTGGGTCGCTTATCGGCAAAGTTTATGCGACACTCTCACAAGGTGAGCGCCAACTTGTTTTGATTGCCCGCGCACTGATGGCGGATCCCAAATTGCTTATTTTAGACGAACCATGTAGTGGGCTTGATTTGTTCGCGCGCGAAAAGTTGCTTTATCAAGTGGAGCAAATTGCGGCTAGCGACAAGACGATTCTGTTTGTCACGCATCATACTGAAGAAATTTTACCACAATTTACAAAAACCGTCCTGCTTAAGGATGGTGAGATTTTCGCAAAAGGAGCTACTCGCGAGATGCTTTCGGTTAAAAATATGGAGAGCTTTTACGAACATCCAATTGAGATATTTCAAGTGGCGAACAACCGCATAGCGATTTATCCGCGGGAAAGTTATAATGGTTAGAGGAGGCTGATTGTATGATGGCATATAAAAGTATGATTGCGAAGGCGCTCACGCACAATTTAATTGAACAAACAAGCGTGCCAGTTTATGGTAGTTTTCCCTTCAGCGTGGCAGGCGAATTAGTCCAATTAGACGGCCTTTGGATTGCCAACTTAGCGGGTGTTACTTTCTTCTCTGAAACCGAAGCTTATTTCGTCAATAAAATGTTTTCTTATCACGATATTGCCCACTGCTCCAGACATATAAGTTTACTGGCCATGAGTCCAAAAATTAAGTTTACTCTTTTAGACGGTACTACATACACTATGCTTGTGGAACAAGAGGATGCCAAGCGCTTTGTGCAAACAGTTCGAGAGCGTCAACATCATGCGTAGTTCATTTAAAAACGAGAAGAAGTTGTCACTCAAACTTCTTCTCGTTTTTGTTTTCCATAGATTTAATTTCACTTATTCCTAGCTACAAAAACTTCTTTTGAAGCGGTCACCGCATTTAATACTTTTGGAAAGCCGACATAAGGAATACACTGAATGAAGACCTCGATAATCTTTTCTGGCGTTATGCCAACATTTAGAGCAGCATTGATATGAACATGTAACTGATCATGAGTATCTCCTTGAGTAAGTAAGCTGGTGATTGTAATGATTTCTCGCTCTTGTAGTGTCAAAGTTTCTCTAGCATAAATTTCTCCGAATGCGAATTCAACGATATATCGACCAATATCAGGCGCGATTTCCTCCAGTGATTGAATGACTCTCTCTCCTGCTTCACCATCAATTCGATTCAAATTTTCTAGTCCAATTTTAAAACGATTATTTTCCATATCCAATTCCTCCTTGTTTGTGATAGACTAAGTGTAAACTATCAAGCCTACTTTATAGCAAGGGGGAAAATATGTATAAAATTAGTGAAGTTTCAAAACTAGTGGACTTAACAATTCCAACTTTACGCTACTACGAAGAGCTTGGAATGATTCAACCTAAACGAAATAAAAATGGTTACCGTGAATTTAGTGAACAGGATTTAGAGTGGATTCAGTTCATTATCCGCTTAAAACAAACTGGAATGGAGTTAAGCGAAATTCAGAAATATGCTCGACTAAGAGATCTTGGGGACCAAACAATTGAAGCGAGGATGGCCTTGTTAGACGCCCAAGAAGAACTGCTTCTAAGCAAAAAGCTGGAGATTGAAAAACATATCCATTTTTTGAAAGAAAAACAATTGGTTTATCAAGACATGCTTCGGAAAAGAAACTAATCGAACTTTTCATTTTTTGAAATCTCCATTTGAATTGTCTTATGAAACAAAAAAACAACCGCAAATGCATGCATTTGCGGTTGTTTTTTTTATGCGCGTTTTTCAAATAATTGAACCATCTCGATGATGACTTTTGTTGCTAGTTCCATATTTTCAACAGAAACATATTCAAATTTACCGTGCATGTTCTCCCCGCCGGCAAATATATTTGGCGTTGGTAAGCCTTTGAAAGATAGCTGGGAGCCGTCTGTACCGCCGCGAATAGGTTCGATAAGAGGCTCAATGTCTAGGTTTTTCATCGCATCAAACGCAATATCGACAATGCCCTTCACGGGTTCGATTTTCTCACGCATGTTGTAGTATTGGTCATTTAGTTCCAAGACCACTTTGTCCTTCCCATATTTTTCCTGCATAGAAGAAACGATTTCTGCAACTTTTGTTTTCCGCTCCACAAACTTCAAATGATCAAAATCACGGATAATGTAAGTGGCTTTCGCTTCTTCTACCTCGCTGTTTAAAGAAATCAAGTGATAGAAACCGTCGTAACCTTCCGTATATTCTGGTGCTTCATTTTGTGGGAGCTGTGCGTTAAATTCCATCGCCATTTTTGTTGCGTTGACCATTTTATTTTTGGCTGTTCCGGGGTGAACACTGTTTCCTTTAAAGGTGATTTTCGCGGCAGCGGCATTGAAACTTTCATATTCCAGTTGTCCGCGCGGGCCGCCGTCCATTGTGAACGCATAGTTTGCGCCAAATGCAGCAACATCAAAAAGCGCTGGGCCTCGTCCGATTTCCTCGTCTGGTGTAAAAGCAACGCGAATTTTACCGTGTTTTAGTTCTGGGTGCTTCAAAAGATAATTCATCGCAACCATAATTTCCGTGATACCCGACTTATCATCAGCGCCTAGTAGCGTTGTGCCGTCCGTTGTAATGAGTGTTTGCCCTTTATAGCCCGTCAATTCTGGAAACTGCTTCGGTGACAATGCCAAATTCGGGTTTAGCATGATGTCCCCGCCGTCGTAATTTTCGTGCACAATTGGATTTACATCTTTCCCCGTAAAATCCGTAGCCGTATCAAGATGCGCTAAAAAGCCAATCACCGGCACATCTTTATCCGTATTTGCAGGTAAAGTCGCCATCACGTAGCCATTTTCGTCAACCGTCACATCGCTCATACCGATTTCTTTAAGTTCTTGCACAAGAATGCGACCAAGTTCGAGCTGACCTTCCGTTGTTGGGCAAGTCGTGCTTTCCTCGTTCGACTGCGTATCCACTTTTACGTATGTAGTAAAGCGCTTAATAAGTTCTTCTCTCATTTTCTACACTTCCTTCAATTCATTGTCTACTCCATTATAGGCTTTTCCAAAAGATCAAGCAACTTCTCACTCGTCTTTAAATTGCGCCCAGTAACCGCTTCTTCCGTCCAAGTTTTGATTACTTTATCCGTCTTAACTTCATGAACTTTTGTGGTGAACATTTTAACAAAAATAGCTGCACCGCTCGCCACATAAATCGCGTCCGCCGTTTCAATTTTGGCATTTGGCAAATGGCCGTTATGAAAGAAAATCATCAAACGCTCCGACTCCGAAATGATTGGAAATGGATTTTCGGCTAGCGTCAACCGATAAGCTTCCTCATTTAGCACCACAACAATTGGGTTTTTGATGGCGTAATACGCCTCTAGATGTTGTTCCATTTTGGCGCGCACTTCGGCCTCATTGAAAGGGGCGTTTAAAATGAGGTTGCCGCTTTGAATATACGTGATCACATTTTGAAATCCCTCTTTCGCTAAGCTCTCTCTTAGTTCTGCCATTTTTATTTTATTGTGTCCACCCACGTTTACAGCTCGTAGTAGTACTACAAATCTCATTTTAATCCCCCTTTATTACTAGTTATTATATTATATCTTAAAAGCAATCTGCGGTATAATGAAAAAAAGACTTGGAGGGTGATTTTTTTGAAATTGATTTCTTGGAATGTGAACGGTTTGCGCGCGGCTGTCAAAAAAGGGTTTATGGATTATTTTCATGAGGTCGATGCTGATATTTTTTGTTTGCAGGAAACGAAACTGCAAGAAGGTCAAATTGAGCTCGATTTAACGGGCTACCATGATTATTGGAATTATGCCGTCAAAAAAGGCTATTCAGGTACGGCGATTTTCACGAAACAAGAACCGCTAAACGTCTTTTACGGCATTGGGGCTGATGAGCATGACCAAGAAGGCCGCGTCATTACGCTCGAGTTCGAAAATTTCTTTTTCATTACCGTCTACACGCCAAATTCGCAACCTGAATTAGCGCGCCTCGCCTACCGCATGACTTGGGAAGAAGCTTTCCTAAACTACATTAAAAGTTTGGACGCAGAAAAGCCGGTTGTTTTTTGTGGGGATTTAAACGTTGCGCATAACGAAATTGATTTAAAGAATCCGAAAACAAATCGGAAGAATGCTGGGTTTACGGATGAGGAGCGCGCTAAATTTACGACGGTGCTTTCGGCTGGCTTCACCGATACATTTCGCTATTTTTATCCCGAAAAAGAAAGTGCTTATTCTTGGTGGTCTTACCGCATGAACGCCCGGGCGCGCAATACGGGGTGGCGGATTGACTATTTTGTCGTGTCAAGCCGTTTGGAAAGTCAGCTTGTTGATGCGAAAATCCATGCTGATGTGCTCGGGTCGGATCATTGTCCGGTTGAGCTTGAAATTAAACTATAAAAAACGCGGGAAGAATCATTTTCGATTCTTCCCGCGTTTTTAGTTTTATTGCCTATTCATATCTGCTAGGTTTATCCCTTTTCTTTTAACTTAATATCCTGCTTTTTATTAAATAGACATGTTTAATTATTACACTCTCTTTAATTTAATGGTTCAAAGAAAAACTTAGTCTTGCCCATTTCAAAATTTGATTAACCAAAACTCAGGCTATTAAAATTATTTTTCACTTATTCAGCGTTTCTAGTTCTTTTTGCTGCTAGTATGATAATACCAGATAGTAAAAAGGTAAGAGCCATGAATAAGAAGGCTGTTTGATAGGAATTTGTTGCAGCTACTAAGTCGCCAATAACCATCGGGGCAAAGAAGCCACCTAGAACGCCACCAGAGTTGATAGCTGCATATTTAGTTGCGATATGACTTTGTTTAAATAGTTTGTGTGGCAATCCCATTAAAGTTGTGAAAGCCATGATAAGAAAAATGTTGGCTAAACATAAACAAATAATGGAAAGGGTTAATTGATTTGACAAGTAAACGCCATAAACATTTAACGCACCTAAAATACTGAAAACGAAAATTATCATCCGTTCTTTTCCAATAAAAAAGCGACTGATTAAATATCCACCTAAAATTCCGGCGATAAGAATGCAAAGGCCAGCTAAGGAACTAATATAGCTCACTTGGCTAAGTGAAAGCCCTCTTGCCTCGTTTAAATAAGAAGCGAGCCAGCTGGTTAAACCGTAATTAGCGGCGTTAATGAAAAAGGCTGACAATAACAAAATCCAAAGTTGCTTATCACGCAATAGTTCTGAAAAAGGAACTTTATTTTTTTCTTTGTAAGAAAGGCGTTCTTCCTTGGTCGATTTTGGAATGACTAGGAAGATGCAAAGGCCGATGAAAACGACAATTGCGCCCATAATATAATACGTATGCCGCCAGCCAATCGAAACGAGTAGCGGTGCAATTAGCAACGGCCCAATGAATGCCGCAAAACCAGAAGAGGCGAGCATCGCTGACTGCGCAAATCCCCTTTTATTCAAAGGAAAATGAAGCGATATATAATTGCTGACCGAAGGCGGATAGCCGGAGTGTCCGAGGGAGCCTGCTAAAAAGCGGACGACGACTAAAAATAAGAGTGAGTAGCCAAAACCAAAAATGGCTAAAAACAAACCGATGATAATGATGGATAGCGCTAGCACAGGGCGCGCGCCAATACGGTTATTTAAATAGCCCATTGGAATTTGGAAAAGTGTATAACCTAAAAAGAAAGCGCTTAAAATTAATCCTTTTTGACTGGGATCGAAGCCTAAATCTTGCGCAACAGGCACAAGGGAGATTCCAATTGTGTACTTATCGACGTACACGCTCGTATAGCCTATGAATAGAACGAGTAAAACAAGTAACGAATTTCTATCCTTCACTTTGTTCATTTGAATTAGCCCCTTTACTTCGAGTATTCCTCAAAACAAGCTGAACATTTCGTTTTAAAGCACCTTTATTATATAATAAAAAACACACTTCGCCTGTGACAAAGATATGTATTTTTTATCCAAAATACTGCTAAAAATGTACAGAATACACATTTCAATAGCAGCACTCAAAATAAAAATAGCTATGTGAGGGATGTTTCAATGAAATATACGCCGTCAGAAATTATAAATGACTTATATAATTTAATTTTGAATCCTGGAACACGTGAATTTGAACGCTCCCTTTTAACTAAAACGAAAAATTCGTTGGAAGACGGAGCCAATTTTCACAATCAGCTTTTAAAACTTGAAGCGAGCTTACGTCCCCTTGCTTTACGAAATAATTTAACGCCTGATGTGACGGATTTTTATTTAAAAATAACGGGCAATGCTAATAAACCTTTTGATTTTTCTATTCATGACTACGAAAAAAAGCCCCATCAAGCACGCGCCATCTTTGCGGGAGGCTGTTTCTGGTGCATGGTGGAACCGTTTGAAACGAAACCGGGTATTATTTCTGTTTTGTCAGGATATACGGGCGGACATGTTCCTCACCCGACTTATGAGCAAGTCAGTGGCGGGTATACGGGACATACGGAAGCTGTTGAAATTATTTTTGATACTGAAATTGTTAGTTATTTGGAACTTGTAACGCTTTATTTCCAATTGACAGATCCAACTGATGAGCTTGGTCAAATGGCAGACCGTGGCAGCAACTATCGACCTGCTATTTTTGTAATAAATGCCGAGCAACGCGAAATTGCGGAACATTATAAACAGCATTTAATTGACTCTAACCTATATAAACGGCCAATTGTCACTGCTATTGAGCCTGCAAGTACATTTTGGCCAGCAGAAAATTTCCATCAACAATTTTACCGAAAAAATCCGAAAAGGTATCGGAAAATCAAACGGGCTCGCAAGCAGTTTTTGTTACTTCAGCATCTGCAAATGAAGCTGCGTCATTTTCGTCAAAAATAAAAAAAGCGGCCTGACAAAGTGTCAAGTCGCTTTTATTCATTTATTTCGCTAATTCTTTTTTCGCTGCATCAGCTAATGAAGTGAAAGCTTGTGCATCGTTTACAGCTAAATCAGCAAGCATTTTACGGTTAATGTCAATACCAGCTAATTTTAAGCCGTGCATTAATTTGCTGTAAGATAAGTCGTTTAGACGTGCTGCTGCATTAATACGAGCAATCCATAATTTACGGAAATCACGTTTCTTTTGACGACGATCTCTGTAAGCATATTGGTAAGATTTCATTACCGCTTGGTTAGCTACTTTAAATAGTGTATGTTTAGAGCCATAATATCCTTTGGCTAATTTAATGACCTTTTTACGACGTTTGCGAGTTACTGTTCCGCCTTTTACGCGTGGCATATTGTCTACCTCCTAGAATTTAGAAAATTATTTTTTATTATTTCATTTTAGCGACCATTTGACGAATACGTTTAAAATCGCCAGCTGATACCATTGCCGCTTTACGCAGTTTACGTTTTTGTTTTTGAGATTTGTTAGCAAACATATGGCTAGTAAAACCATGTCTGCGTTTTAATTTTCCAGATCCTGTTCTTTTGAAACGTTTAGCGGAACCGCGGTGAGTCTTCATTTTTGGCATGAAATTTTCCTCCTCAAAACTTTTACTTTTCTTGAAGTGGTGCTAGGACTAAGAACATTGAACGTCCGTCCATTTTCGCTTTTTGCTCGACTGTGCTTACATCTTTACACTCGTCTGCAAAACGGTCAAGCACCTTTTGACCGATTTCTTTGTGGGTGATTGCACGACCCTTAAAGCGGATAGAGCATTTTACTTTATCGCCTTTTTCAAGGAATTTACGCGCATTACGTAGCTTCGTATTGAAATCATGCTCATCAATTGTTGGGCTGAGTCGCACTTCTTTTAACACGATGACTTTTTGGTTTTTGCGGGCTTCTTTTTCTTTCTTTTGTTGTTCAAAACGGAATTTACCGTAGTCCATGATACGAGCTACTGGCGGTTTCGCGTTTGGCGCAACAAGCACAAGATCAAGATTAGCCGCCTCAGCAATACCAAGTGCGTCAAATTTACTTTTTACACCCAATTGTTCACCGTGTTGATCGATCAATCTCACTTCACGTGCACGAATCCCATCATTTACCAACATGTCTTTGCTAATGGCGAGCCACCTCCGTAGTTTATTGGTACAACAAGTCAGAAAAGAGCAAATCATGCGTCTACCAGCGGCAGACATACAAAAAGCGAGTCTGCAAACTTTGCAAACCCGCCGATTCAAAGTCACACCAAGACTGGCGCAACGAAAAATTGAACTTTTTGCCTGAAAACACTCGTTAACGAGGCGAGAAGCGGGTTGCTTCTTCTTTCTTGTTTAATAACCTTAGTAACTATAGCATAGATGGAAAGGGATTGTCAACCATTCATTTTGCCTAGTCTTGCTCGTTTTATACAAAGAAACATTTTTTAGACTAAGTTTCCAACCACTTTTATTCGCAATCGGTTTGCGTTATCTGGGTGATAGGCGAGCGGAATTTCATCGATTTCCACCACTTCAATGGTATTTTCAATGGCTCCTGCTAAAGTTGCCTGCGCACGCGCTTTATTTTCGGCATCTTGGAGTGCTTCTTCGCGTGGTTGCTTGGCATAAATATAAATTTGCTCATATTGGCCGCTAATTTGTGAGATGGAGGCACCAATTGCGTTTGCAACAGCGCCGTTTGGATTGCGGATAATTTTTGAAACGCCATTTAGTTCTTCAGGGATAATAACGCTGCCACCGCCGACAAGAATAAGTGTCACATCGCCTGAATTCGTCTTCATTTTATCAATTGCGTCTTCGGTCATTTCTGCCATCTGCGCATAGGCTTTTTCCGCAAAATCTTGACTGATATGCGCAACTAGTTCTGCATCTCCAATCGCGACTTTTCCTAGTCGCACGGCAATATCCGTTGCTGTTAAATCGCTACCGCCAAAAACAAGAGCCTTTTCTGTAATTTGATAACCTACGCTATCTGGTCCGACCGTCACTTCGCCGTTTACTTCACGAACGAGACTGCCACCACCGAGACCGATGGAAATAATATCTGGCATTCTGAAATTAGTACGCACGCCTCCAACGTCAACAGCTAGCGAAGACTCACGCGGGAATCCGCCTGAAAGCACGCCAATATCCGAAGTCGTCCCGCCGACATCAAGCACCATCGCATTTTCAAGGCCAGCAAGATACGCCGCCCCGCGAATACTGTTCGTTGGACCACAAGCAATCGTCAAAATCGGAAACTGGCGCGCATAATCAAGCGACATGAGCGTCCCGTCATTTTGACAAAGATAAATGGCCGCATCTTCCACCCCTTCTTGTTGAAGCGCTTTTTCAAACCCATTTGAAGTTAAAGCCATCACTTTCATGAGAGCTGCATTTAAAATCGTTGCATTTTCCCGTTCGATTAAGCCGACCGAGCCGATGGAGGAAGACAGCGAAACAGGGATGGCACTACCTAATACTTCTTTTGCAAGTTCAGCAACCTTTTCTTCCTGCTCATTTTTAAGTGACGAGAAAACGCCAACAACGGCGATAGATTCCACTTCATTTTGCCACTTTTTAAAGACATCACGAATCTCAGCTTCTGAAAATGCGGAAAGTTCGCTCCCATCATATTCGTAACCACCTTTGGCGAGTGCATATGTGCCTGAAAGGGTTTCAATCATATCTTCTGGCCATGCCGTGTAGGGGAGGACAGAAGCTGTCGCTGGGTAGCCTAGGCGCAAGACACCGACTTTGGCTAGCTTTTTGCGCTCTACGATGGCATTTGTACATTGGGTTGTGCCAAGCATGGCGTGCGTCACTAATTTGCGGTCGATACCTGTTTCCGCTAAAACTTGTTTTAAGGCGCGCGCAATGCCCGTTTCAATATCTTCACTTGTTGGGATTTTGACACTGTGAATTAAATTTAAGTTTCCATCTAAAATGACGGCATCGGTATTTGTTCCGCCAACATCAATTCCTATTTTATACATGATTAAGTTTCCCTACCTTTCCAACAAGTTCTTCAACAGGTGTATACGGATAGTCGTAGCCGAAATAACGCGGGCCAACAGTTTCGATGCCTTTAGCTGTACGCCATTCCAAGTCGCAAGGAAGGGCTAGTACGCGCACTCTTTTTCCGTATTTTAATCCTTCGGTTGTAACTGGGTTTAGTGTTTCTAAATCGACAAGGCAAATTAAATCAGGCGTTAATGCAATGGGCTTGCCGTCCATTTCGGCGACTAAATTTTCATTTTGGAAAAAGATTTTCACTTGATGGTCTGCATATGCATGTAAGCCCTCAATGGTCACACAGCCGCGATTAAATCCACCCGTTGTGCCACGTTCAACGTCAACAATTTTGCCGTCAAATAAGTGAAAGCCCCCTGTCGCTTCTAAAAGCTCGTTTAGTTTCACTTGCTCATCTTGTTGGTTGGAACGAATGATTCGACCAATTTTTTCAGAGAGCGTCACAATATTTTTCACACTAGCTGTTTTAAGCTGGTTTCCTGTACACGGATAAATGCTAACCAATGAGCTGGCACCCATTTCAACTGTCGAAACACGCGCTAAACGTTCTGTCCATTTATTATCAATCGTTTCCATAATGCCAATATTTCCTTTTTCATCTGTGATAGCCATTGGTGTCGAAGGAATGTCGTGCAAATGGAACGTCACCATTTGGAGTTCAGGAAACGCGCGGCCCATTCCGTCACAATCGATTAGCGGCAAACCTAATTGAGCAGCTACCACAATTGGAATCATTGAATTGACCCCGCCCGCTTCCATCGGGAATGTTCCTTTTACTTCTCGCCCTAAATAGCGGCCTAACTTTTGGAAAACGCGCGTAAACTCGTCGCCTTTTGGAAATTTTTCAATCAAGACAGAAGGCGCACCCATCATTGCTGCTGGGATAAAAAAGTCTTCGTCTGCTACTTCTTCTGTTGATAAAAGCTCGACTGGGCCATATTTTTTGATTGCCGAAAGGGCCATCATTTTTCCGATGTAGGGGTCTCCGCCCCCGCCTGTTCCTAAAAATGCAGCACCCACTGCAATATCTTCAATTGCTTGTTCGTCTAAATAACGCATCATCATTCCTCCAACGCTTAATAATTTTTCTTAACGCTTCCTTGGGCTGTATTTCCAACTAGCTTTTGTCCAATAAGATAAAGGGCTAGCGAAATAACAATCCCAATTAGCGGTTGGTTCGGTAACTGTGGCAACGTTTCAGGGAAAAAGGAGAAAATAACTGGGAGTGCTGCAAATACAGCACCAACAGACCAAGCTAGAACGCCTAGCCAGTTTACACCTTCTACAAGTTGCCATTTGTTTGGATCTCCTTTTTGAACAATCCAGTAAGAGGCAATCATGACTCCTGCGACTGGCGGCACCATAGCGGAGAGGACTGACATAATGGGGATAAAATAGTTTAAAATGCCGAAAACAGCTAAGAGTGTGCCTATTCCGCCAGCTATTGCAACTGCTACTTTTTCGCGCTTTTTAGAAATATTAAAGACATTGACAATCGCTATTCCGCCAGAAAAAGCATTGACGGCATTAGTTGTCCAAGCAGCTAGAATTAGGGCTACAACGCCTAAAACGGGCATACCTAGTTCATTAAAAACAGATGTAATATCGGCTGTTCCTGAAGTTAAAGTAAGAATTGCGCCTACGCCTATCATCAAAATGCCAGATGGTAGGATTCCGCTAATAGCGGCTTTCATAATGTTTGCTCGTCCTTTTGTATATTGCGCATAGTCCCCAGCGATAACTGCACCAAGCGCAAATGACCCGACTGTTACAGATAAGCCAGATAAAAACGGTAATGTCGTCTTCGGCGTATAGTTTGTAATTTGAGCTAAGCCCCCGCTTTGTAGCGAAGTGATAAGGGCGTATAGACAAACGATTAATAGAATCGGTACCGCAACATAATTTAAAATATTCAAAATTCGTATTCCGTATAAGGCAGATAATAGCATGATAATCCCCCAGATGAGCGATGCCAGCCAAACAGGAAAATCAATACCGTACACGGCTAAGAAACCTGAAAACGCAACGCCACAAACATTGGCTTGAATACCAAACCAACCGAGGCAAGCAATAGCTAAAATGATAGAAATGATTTTTTTAGAACCTTGCTCACCAAAAACTTGCGCTGCCGCTTTCACAGTCGGAAGTTTTAAATCACTCCCTTGGATTCCTTGAAAAATCATAAATAAGACGATGATTCCATAACCGACACAAGCGGTTAGAATCGCCTCCCAGAAAGGCATACCTCCAATTAACGTTCCACCTACCAAGAGGGCAGGTACACAGATCATTGCGCCAGTCCATACAAAAGCTAGACTTCCCCACGACTGGGCTTGTTCTAAATTCTTGTTTGTCATGATTTTGTACCTCCAATTTTTTTAATATTTTTATTATATAGAAACGTTATACTGTTGTAATTGTTAAAAACACAAAATAAAATAAGCTTTCATTGTTCAATTGGACAACGAAAGCTTATTTTATTTAAAATTTACGTTTGGTTCATTTCCTGAAGTAAGCGCCAAATAGCAACAGATGTGTATAGATTATAGCTTTCCGGAAGTTTAGTGACCGGATATTGCAAAATTTCATGTAACCGTGCTAAGCGGTACTTAATTGTGTTTTTGTGAAGGAATAAAACGTCTGCTGCTTTTCCCATATTGTTTTCTGTATCAAGTAGAAAAACCGCCAATGTCTGTAATAATTCTTCACCTTGACTTTGCATTTGGAAGAGAGGCTGTACCAATTTAAGCTGCTCAGAAATGGCTCTTTCACCTCTGTTGACAATTTCATAGCATTCTGCAGCAAACATCACTTCTTGAATAGAAAAAATGGTTTTAAGTGGATAAATGATTTTCGCGGCCTCAAAATAGCTTGAAACTGTCGCATAACTTTGCTGCACATCAGTCGTGTTTTCCTGCCCACCGCATATAATAATTTGGACCTCAAGCTCTTTTAGCAAATGCTTCGCCAGTTCATCATACTCCCCTTGCGTTAAACTATTATCCATTAACGCCACAATGAAATCATCATGAAAATCAACGAGCGAAACTTGGAAATGGGCCGAAAAGTAAGACTGAATTTTTTGTAGTGCTTGTTCATTTGCTTGCGCATTTTGTGCTTCGATAAGCCACATGGTTTGAATGCTCGCCACATCAATTCCTAGGATTTTCGCTAGGCGACGCATTTTGACACTCTCATTATTTAAGATCGCTTTCACAAGTTCAGACGTGCTAATCTCGCTATATTTTTCACCCCAAAGGTTCATAAAGACTTGAACCACTTCCGTCATTTGTGCGGCGAGCTCCTCCGTCAAAGCTTCGTTTTCTTTAATCAAAAAAAGCTGTAGCATCTTAATACCATCTTGCATAAGTGGTCGTTTCGTGATGAACAGCTGGTCATGTTGCTCGATTTTTTCTGTAATAGGAAGGTGGATTACTTTGTCTAAAGCAATCGTATTGATGCGCGGCCAGGTTACGGCATGTACAATTTCGCCTGAATTATCGGTTAACACAATCGAAGAACGGGTGCGGTCTGTTAAAATTTTAAGCATTGTATCAATATTTCGCTGATTATTTGGTAAGTTTGAAATTTGTTCGAGAAGTTCACTTGCAAAATGGGTGACGCGCATTTCTTGTTTTACGATTGCTTCTACAACTTCATAAATCACTTCGCTATATCTGAGCGTCATTTCATTTTCAGGCATAACAATAAGCGTGAAATCCAGTTTGTTGGCTAATCGGATTAATTTCTCATCTACTTTTGGCATAAAAATACCGACATAGTAAAGAATTAATGCCACTTCGCCTGCATGATGTAGCCTTTCTATCATATTGCACTGAGCATCCACATTATCTTTTATATTGATAAAGGCGGAAATCACAATTTCACTGCCATAAAATTCATCATTATCGAATAACGCGTCTTCCAAAATTTCAACATCGGTATGTTCTAAAACGGATATGGAAGAAACTAATTTTTTTAGCCCGGTCTTTCCGGCGACCACTTTTGCTTCTCGTAAAGATGGTAATTTAAGTAATTCTTCTAACTTAACGCTCATTTTTATGCCTCCTTCCTTTGTTAAATGAACACGAAATAAACTCTCTTTTGCTTTGCAAAAGAGAGTTTGCTATTAAACATGTGTATAATTTAATTCCCACATGTAACCGAACTTGTCTTCCACTTTGGCATGTGTCGCTCCCCAAAACATGTTCGCGACTTCCATTTCGACGCGTCCGCCAATTTGAAGTATTTCCATATAGCGGAGAAGTTCTTCGTTTGAATCACATTCTAGCCCAATGATTAGCGTGTTCCCGTGAGTCATTTCGCCGAGTTGTAAATCGTTGAAAAAAAGGACTAAATTTTCAGCAATGTGCAGTTCGGCGTGGATGAGTTTATTTGGGAATTTTTCAAACCCGGGGACATCTTTTCCGTAGGAGGCGTGCAGAATTTCGCCCCCAAATACGGTTTGGTAGAAAGAAACCGCTTCTGCGCAGTTGTCCATCGTAAAATAAGGAATAATTTGTTTCATGCTAGCACCTCGCTTGCTCCATTTTTCTTTATCATACTGCAAAACGGCGTTCTAAGCTACCTTTTTGTAAATTCGGCCATTTCACGAATCACATCTTCTGCTTGTGGGAATAAACCTAGTTTGTCCATGAAACCCGCTTCGTCTTCTGGCAAGTCAACATCCGCATGCTCATTGATTCGCGCCAAACATGTTTTTGCAATAGCAAATTCTTCCGGATAAAACTTTTTTATTTCCCAAAGCAACCGATTTTCAAAAAAGATGCCTTGTTTAAAACGTGATACAGCGTAATGGATATGATCGGTTAACGTGACATAAATAATCTTATTTAATGATTTTACGAGTTCTTTTTCCGTATAGCAAATAATATCATCTGCCAACGAGAAGTAATCAAATGGTATTTCTTCCAGAAGCTGAATAAGTTGTTTGTTCGAAGGGTCATTGTCTGTTGTAAATATTTTCTCAATCTTTTCTGTCGGGATTGTATCGCCAATTTTACGATTAAACCCCACGCCAAGTCCTGTGACGATAACTTCCTCTTTCACTTGATTGACTGAAAAAACAACATTGTTATTTAAAATTTTTGTAATGAGCATCTGAAAAATCTCCTTTTGCACGAAATAAAACCCGTATTAGTTGACACACTGCGTTCCTAAACAAACAGTATGTACTAACACGGGTTTTGCCTGCTTTACCAGTCACAATCCATTAATTTCCTATAGTGTATCATAATTAGTAAGCGATTACAACCTGAGTTTTTTTGACCATTTCTTTACTAGAAATCAACCTATCGTTCATAATGGCTTTACAAAATTGCGCTAAAATAAGGTTACAAGCTTTGAACTTGTAACCTTTAAACTCCCTAACTTTAGCTGGCATCTGCCGGCTTTTTTTAATCCATACGACTTCTTTTCGTTAAAATAAGCTCTTTATCTGCCGTAACGCGAACAAAGTTATTCCAATCGGTTCGAATGAGTGAAATTTCTTTTTCTGTACAACTAAATTTTAGGAGTACATCATCGTCTTCATCTACAACCAAATAAACATCTTCTACGCTTTGATAAATCTTCAAATTGTTTTCTAATTGTATTTTCCATCCAAAAATTAATAAATCCGTCTTCATAATCGTCATTTCCGTTCACTCCTTTTGTTTTAACTTTTACTTAGAGTGAACTTGCTAGCTTTTATTTCATGTAAATCTTTTTTGCATGATTTCGCTCTCCTTTTATGGCTTTGATTTCATTTTAACTTGGAAAGGTGCGGGAATCAAGATTTTAATCAAAAAAAGAGACCTCCGAGGAGATCTCTTAGTAGGCAGCTTGTAAATAGCTGGGCTAGTTACATCATACCGCCCATTCCACCCATGCCGCCCATATCAGGTACTGCAGGAGCGTTTTCTTCTGGTTGATCAGCGACTACTGCTTCAGTTGTAAGAAGTAGAGCTGCAACAGAAGAGGCATTTTGAAGCGCAGAACGCGTTACTTTTGTTGGATCCACGATACCAGCTTCAATCATGTTGACCCATTCGCCGTTAGCTGCGTTGAAACCAACGCCAACTTTTTCGCCTTTCAAGCGTTCAACAATAACAGAACCTTCTAAGCCGGCATTGTGCGCGATTTGACGAACTGGTTCTTCAAGCGAGCGAAGTACAATTTTCACACCAGTTGCTTCATCGCCAGTTGCTTCGATAGCAGCTACTTTATTGTAGACATTTACAAGGGCCGTACCACCACCGGATACGATACCTTCTTCAACAGCTGCACGCGTGGAGTTTAACGCATCTTCAATACGAAGTTTGCGCTCTTTTAATTCCGTTTCAGTAGCGGCACCAACTTTGATGACAGCTACACCGCCAGCTAATTTTGCTAGGCGTTCTTGAAGTTTTTCTTTATCGAATTCAGAAGTTGTTTCCTCCATTTGCGCACGAATTTGGTTCACACGTGCCGCAATTTGGTCGGAATCGCCAGCTCCTTCAACGATTGTCGTATCATCTTTTGTTACAACTACTTTTTGAGCAGTTCCAAGTTGTTCCATCGTTGTTGATTTAAGTTCAAGACCTAAATCTTCTGTAATCACTTGTGCACCAGTTAAAATACTGATGTCTTCAAGCATTGCTTTACGACGATCACCAAAACCAGGCGCTTTAACTGCTACCACGTTAAAGGTTCCGCGTAATTTGTTTAAAACAAGAGTCGCTTGTGCTTCGCCGTCAACATCTTCTGCAATAATGAGAAGCGGACGCCCTTGTTGTACTACTTGCTCCAAGACAGGTAAAATTTCTTGAATATTAGAGATTTTTTTATCTGTGATTAAAATATAAGGTTTTTCGAGTGCTGCTTCCATTTTATCAGAATCAGTCACCATGTACGGACTTGTATAGCCGCGGTCAAATTGCATCCCCTCTACAACATCAAGTTCAGTTGCAAAGCCTTTTGATTCTTCAATCGTAATAACTCCGTCATTACCAACTCGTTCCATCGCTTCGGCAATTAATTTCCCAACTTCCTCATCACCAGAAGAAATAGCAGCAACTTGCGCAATGGAATCTTTTCCTTCAATTGGTTTTGAAATCGATTGAAGCTCTTCAATTGCTGTTGCAACAGCTTTTTCAATTCCGCGGCGAATGCCTACAGGATTGGCGCCAGCAGTTACATTTTTAAGACCTTCTTGAATCATTGCTTGAGCTAGAACTGTTGCCGTTGTTGTTCCGTCACCAGCTACGTCATTTGTTTTAGATGCCACTTCAGAAACAAGTTTAGCTCCCATGTTTTCAAAAGCATCTTCTAATTCGATTTCTTTAGCAATCGTAACACCATCATTTGTGATTAAAGGTGAACCAAATTTTTTCTCAAGAACGACGTTACGTCCTTTTGGGCCAAGCGTTACTTTTACTGCGTTCGCTAATTGGTCAACGCCGCGTAACATTGCGCGACGAGCGTCTTCACTAAATTTAATATCTTTTGCCATAAGTCAATACCTCCGTTTTAATCCAAAATTCTATTTAATTACTGCTAAAATGTCGCTTTCGCGGATAATCAATAAGTCTTTTCCTTCAAAGGTTACTTCCGTCCCAGAGTACTTGGAGAAAATAATGTGGTCGCCTGTTTCAACTTCTAGCGCTTCTTTTGCACCGTTATCAAGAATTCGACCAGAGCCTACTGCGACAACTTTACCTTCTTGTGGCTTTTCTTTCGCTGAATCAGGTAAAACTATCCCGCTCGCTGTTTTTTCTTCAGCCTCTACAACTTCAATAATAACGCGATCTCCTAATGGTTTTAACAATTCCATAACCTCCTTGAATCTTTTTAGCACTCGATACACTTGAGTGCTAACACAATTCTTATATTAGTCAAAATAGGTTAAAATTGCAAGTATAAAGGGCTCGTTTTTATTAAAATTTCTTTCTTATTTGCAACTGCCACCTATTTCTTAGTACAATAGAACAGAATTGAAATGAAACATTAGGTTTCTTGGAAGGAAGCGGTTTTTTGGCAAAACGATATATCACTATTATTATAAGTTATTTTATTCTACTATTTTCTGGAATTTTAGGTGTGCCTCTTGTTGCGGCCATTTTAAACTCATTTAGCTCAGCTTCAAAAACTGAAATTGCAAATCTATCCGTCGTAATTTGGAGTATTCTTGCAAATATCGCTTCATTATGTATTATTTGGTTGCTTCTTCGGAACCAGCCTGAATTTAATAAAATTGCTACCGGACAAAAAGCGGGACTTCCAAGTAGCATTCTTTGGGCCGTAGGTGGCTTCTTCATTTTACTTGTTGCTCAATACGTGGCGGTTTTTGTCATTACCATTTTTGCCGGCCTACCTAGTGGGTCAGAAAATACGGCAGACCTTTTAGGCTATTCCAAAACAGCGCCTATCTTCCTCATTTTTATCAGCATCCTCGGTCCGATTTTAGAGGAGTTAGTATTTCGAAAAGTGTTGTACGGAGGACTGGCAAACATTATAAATATTCATGTTGCGGCGGTTATTAGTTCGTTTGTTTTTGCCCTTCTACATGGTGACATACAATATTTACTTTCTTACTTCTTGATTGGCCTTATTCTTTGTTATCTGTATACGAAAACAAAGCGCATTATTGTTCCGATGTTTGCACATATCTTAATGAATTCTTTCGTTATAATCTTAAGTCTTTTCTTTTGGGGGTAAAAAAGGGATATGAATCGACGTTTTTTATTACAAGGATTACTTTACATTATTTTAGGTATCGTATTCGTTTATTTCGCTATACAACAAGTAAATACAAGTGGTTGGGGCTTTTTTGCCTACGTGATTGCCGGCATGGCTGCTGTTGATTTTGTGACCGGCGCCCGTTTTATTATTCAAGGATTTAAAAAAGACGTTCCACCATCAGATGAAAATTAAAAAGGCTTCCAATTTTTGGAAGCCTTTTGCTTTATTCTACTGTAACACTTTTCGCTAAATTACGTGGTTTGTCCACATCGCATCCGCGGTGGAGTGCCGCATAATAAGCGAGCAATTGGCACGGAATAACACTAGCAAGTGAAGTTAATAACGGATGGACTTGTGGAATTACAAGACGGTCTCCAGGCTGTTCTAGGCCTTCCATCGCAAATACGCAAGCATTTGCTCCGCGTGCTAAAACCTCATTGACATTTCCGCGGATATTCCAATTAATATTTTCCTGCGTGATAATCGCTAAAACAGGCGTTTCGTCCTCAATAAGTGCGATTGTTCCGTGTTTTAGCTCGCCGCTCGCAAACCCTTCTGCTTGAATATACGAAATTTCTTTCAGCTTTAAGGCCGCTTCCATCGCGACAAAATAGTCAACACTTCTTCCTAGGAAAAAAGCATTCCGTGTAGTTGCGAGAAACTCACCTGCAATATGTTCAACTAATTCCTTTGAAGTGACCATCGTTTCCATGGCTGTCGCTACGATACCAAGCTCGGCAGCAAGATTCAACTCTTTTGCGTCTTGAATCCCTTTCGCCCGACCAAGTGTAACCGCCAGCACACTTAAAACCGCGATTTGTGCGGTATACGCCTTTGTAGAAGCTACGGCAATTTCGGGACCGGCGAACAAATACATGGCATGGTCCGCTTCACGGTCGAGTGTCGATCCTGCCACATTCGTAAGCGTTAGCGTTGGATAGCCCATACTCTTCACCTTCACGAGAACTTGACGGCTGTCCGCCGTTTCCCCGCTTTGCGTAATAAATAGAAATAGCGGGCGCTCGGAAAGGAGTGGCATGTTATAACCAAATTCACTGGAAACATGGACTTCTACTGGAATGTGCGCCAACTTTTCAATTAGATTTTTTCCAACTAGGCCAGCATGATAGCTTGTGCCGCACGCAATGATGTGCACGCGGTCGGATGCTAAAATCGCGTCTAGGATAGCTTCATCCACGGTAAGATCGCCAGCTTCATTTTGATACGACTGAATGATGCGGCGTGTGACAGCCGGTTGCTCATCGATTTCTTTTAACATATAGTGTGGGTAAGTGCCCTTTTCAATGTCTGTCGCGTCGATTGTTGCGGTGTAAGGCGCACGCTCAATTTCTTCCCCTTCAAGATTTAAGATTTGAATGCTAGAGCGTTTTAAAATCACCATTTCTCCGTCCATAATCTCAATGAACTCGTCGGTTTCTTTTAAAGCTGCCATCGCATCGCTTGCAATAATATTAAAGCCATTTCCTTTGCCGATTAGAAGCGGACTTTTACTTTTAGCTGCATAAAGCGTTTGGCTTTCTTTGTTGTCAATTAAGCTAATTGCATAGGAGCCTTGTAGGAGCGCAAGCGTTTGCTGAAGCGCTTCTTGCGTCGCTAAGCCTTCATTTGCGAATTTCTCAATTAATTGAACGATAACTTCTGTGTCGGTGTCACTTTTGAAAGTCGCCTCTTTTAAATAGTTTTCTTTTAAAAGGGAATAGTTTTCAATGACGCCATTATGCACCATCGTAAAACGCCCAGACGGGCTTTGATGCGGATGCGCATTCTCATGACTCGGTTTCCCGTGCGTTGCCCAGCGCGTATGCCCGATTCCGATTTCTCCGTATGCCTCGTTTGCTACTGCTTTAGCTAGGTCAGCAATTCTACCTTTTTCCTTCACAACATACACATTATTTTTGTCTAAAAGCGCAATTCCAGCTGAATCGTAGCCACGATATTCTAGTTTTTCTAGTCCGTTTAGTAACACATCTTTCGCATTTTTTTCTCCAATAAATCCAACAATTCCACACATACTTTTATCCTCCAATAGTTAAAAGGGCAGACGAATCCAATTTTTGCCCTCCCCGAAAATTTTTCGTTTCCTTGGAGAAAAACACATGCTCTTTAGCGCTCTGTTCATCTGGTCGCCCAAATGGTTTGTAGCTAAAGCGTAACGACTGCATGTACAGCCGGGAGACTCCCGCCGAAATTTCGATTAATCTCCTCCTCGTCAACTAATTTCATAGCAAGCTAGAGTTTCACTAGCGGCTAGTTCCGTCCAATTAGTTCTGGCGCTTTTATTTAGTTTTAAACGATCCTCCTTTCCTTTTTTCAAGGAAACAAAATCATTCTACACTAAATTGTATAGTTGGTCAAGCATTTTGTTAAGCCAATTAAGAGGAATTGGTATATACATATTCCCAGAAATCAAAAAAATGGAAATCATAATTGATTTCCATTTTTCTTAGTTTTACATACCACCCATGTAGAAAGCTTTCATTAAACTTTGGACAAAGGCAATTTGATTACTTATTTTCCATTCGCTTTCATCTTTCGAATTAACTTCAAGTTTAAGTTTGACATCTACTGGTGTTGATACGACATCTGCTTTTTTGATTTGCTCTGTATAAACTTCAAGCATTTTCTTAACAAGTTTATCTTTATCAGTAGCTAGTGATGGATCCGCTATAACTTCTTTTTGTAATTCCGTTGTTAACCCTTGTTGAACGGCCTTCATATCAAGACCTTTGACGGAAAAAGTAATTTCAGGATTTTCTTTATCGTCGTTGGTTACTTTTGTCGTATATGTTGCTTTTTCTTTCACACGGTTGCGTAGCGCACTATATAAGTCATCCACTTCTTTGTCGATATCTAGAGCGCTACCTGTCATTCGTGCTAAAGTGGATGTAAAGCTTTCTTTAAAACCTTCTTCAAACTCTTTTTCAGTGTCTGTTCCGTCTTCCCCATAAACGTCTTTTACTTTGTCTGTGTCTTTTCCGTACACAAGCGCGTTAACAGTAATTTCTGCTGCTTCCTTAGGCTCTACACGGTCATTTCCACATGCTGTTAAAAAGATGGACATTACGAAAATTAAAATTAAGCTAACAATACCCTTTTTCTTCAAAACAATTCCTCCCTAAATTCAATAATATACTTTCTAGTTCAGTATAGCATTTTCAAGCAAAGTCACAATAGATTTGTGGCAAAATTCACTTATTAGACACAGAATAAGTAGTTTTACTTCAAAAAAACAGAATTTTTAACGTTTTCTTCCAATCAAAATCAATATTCCTGAAAGAAAACTGGAAACACCCACAACAAATTGGATGCCGAATAAGCGATTTTCATTTTTGGCAAGGTCATACCCGTTTTTTATCGCAAAAGTCATCCATTGTTCGAACCAAGTATAGTTGACCAAATATAAAAAACCGATTCCGAGCACGATTCCAGCCATGAAGTAAGAGCCTCGTTTTAAGCTCGATGTTGCCGCTATCAGTAAGAGAAGTGCGCTTACACAAGCAAACAGTGCATCAAAGTCATTTGTAAAAATGTATGTATCACTCGCTTTAGGGTTTTGAAAATGTTGAATAATAATGACCGCGAGCCAAATCGCGAGCCCTGCACTTGCTACTAAAAAGACAATACTTGTAATCAGCCATTTTCGTTTCCAATTTTCATTTTGGTTGAGTTGTGTACTAAGTTGCCCTTTTTTGTTAAAAATAAAGATAAAAAATAGTACGAGACTAATGACAGCCAAGATGGAATTGGTGTAATTAAATGGCCCTTGAATATCTTCTGTTTTATCAAGTAGAGGTTGAATTTGGTAAAAATAAACTGAGAATGCTTGGAACGCTGTGTAGGCTAGTAGAACAACAGCTACTGCTAAACGGAAAATATCATTTTGAATCATGACGGCTCCGCTCACAATTAGGAGTAGCGCAAATAGGCCGATAATCCAGTAATTCCACACAAAGTTATAATCTCCAGCGTCGCTCATGAAATAGCCGTACACGGCACTAGAAAAGCTATATAGTTGGGCGAAACCGATCATGATTGTGAAACTTGCAGCCACTTGGCGTAATTTTTGCAACAAAAAAATCCTTTCTTTCATAAAAATCCCGTCATCGCAATCGATAACGGGATTTTTAGGTTACTTAGTTTAAGCCCATTTCTGTGCGAACAACACTTGCAATTTGCTCGCAATAAGCTTCAGTTTTTTCGGTTGTTTCGGCTTCGACCATTACGCGAACAAGTGGTTCTGTTCCTGAAGGACGAACTAAAACGCGTCCGTTATCTCCCATATCGTTTTCAACGAGACGAATTGCTTCGCTTACTTTAGGATTTTCTTCTACCGCATTTTTATCTGTCACACGAATGTTCACTAATTTTTGCGGGAAAGTTTGCATCTCACTAGCAAGTTCCGATAATTTCTTACCTGTTGCTTTCATCACGTTGATAAGTTGAATGCCTGATAATAAACCATCCCCCGTTGTATTATGGTCAAGGAAAATGATATGACCGGATTGTTCCCCGCCAAGATTATAATCACCAGCGCGCATGGCTTCGACGACGTAACGGTCACCAACAGCCGTTTGCACATCCGCGATATTCAATTCCTTTAATCCTTTATAGAAACCTAGGTTACTCATAACTGTTGAGACAACTGTATTTTGATTGAGCGAGCCATGTTCATTTAAATATTTAGCACAAATAAACATGATTTTGTCGCCATCGACAATTTCGCCGTTCTCATCAATTGCAATGACGCGGTCACCATCACCGTCGAATGCTAAGCCAACATTTGCTTCTTTTTCTTTTACAAATGCAGCTAAACTTTCTGGATGTGTTGAGCCGACGCCGTCATTAATGTTTAAACCGTTTGGCGAGGCACCCATTGAAACCGTTTCTGCTTCTAAATCTGCGAACAAATGGTTCGCTAAACTAGATGTGGCTCCGTTTGCACAGTCCAGGGCTACAAGGACACCTGAAAAGTCTTGGTCAACCGTTTGCTTCAAGAATTGTAAATACTTTTGCTTTCCTTCCAAATAATCGCTCACTGTTCCTAATCCGTCAGAACTCGGGCGCGGAAGCTCATCTTTTTCTTGATCAAGTAGTTCTTCGATTTCAAGTTCTTGGTCATCGGACAGCTTGAAGCCATCTGAGCCGAAGAATTTAATGCCGTTATCTTCAACTGGGTTATGTGATGCGGAAATCATGACACTGGCTGAAGCACCTTGTGCACGTGTTAAGTAAGCAACTCCTGGTGTTGAAATAACACCTAAACGCATGACTTCAATTCCTACAGAAACAAGTCCTGCAATAAGTGCAGATTCTAACATTTCCCCAGAAATACGTGTGTCTCTTCCTACCAATACTCTTGGGTGTTCTCCCACATGTTTGGTTAGAACGTAGCCCCCCATGCGTCCTAAGCGGAAAGCAAGTTCTGGTGATAATTCCTGATTAGCTACGCCGCGAACTCCGTCCGTTCCAAAATATTTTCCCATTATAATTCTCTCCTTCTGTATCAAAACATTGGATTACATTTCTAGCAGCAGATTGATTTCTGCTCCATTCGTCAATTATTTCATTTCTATGCAAAAGACAATGCAAGTTCTATTATACCTTTTTTTGTTAAAAATTTCATCTTCTCAAGAAAAACATAGCTTTAGATGCCATTTGTCAGCTTACAGCAGCCGTTTCTTTTAGCTTAATTAAAAAGTCAGCAGTGCTTACCGAAAGTTTATAACTCACTTTATTAGGCAGATTATTCACTTGAATTCTAGTGCTATATTCGCCTTCTTTTGCGTTAGATAAATCTGCTACTGCGGTAATACTTGATGCACTAATTTGATTGATGGTACTTCTCGGACCGCTTAAAGTTACGTTAACTTTTCCATTAGTTGGCGTAATCATTTGTGCCGTGTACGTGGACGGTAAGCCTCTTGTAAAGACGTCTAAACTCTGGAAAGTCTTTGAAACCGTTTGATCCCCGTCTGTTCCGTCATCTGAGTTTGGATTGTCATCATTTGAATCTGGCTCATTTTGATTAGCGTTTGAATCATCATTCGACTTTTTTACCGTCTTAATTCGCACCTCGACAGTCTGCGGTTGAACAGATTTCGCACCATTTGGAACAGGAATTGTCACTTCTTGTACCGTATCCGCCGTAATGTTACTTACATTTACATTCACACTAATTTCATCAATTTTAGCGAGCACATCTGCATCACCTTCGACCACGACTTCCTTCGTTTCAGGCGTTATGCTCGAAATCGTAATGTCCTCACTAGGCGTCCCGGTTTGATTAATTTTTAGCGGCACCGATTTACCAACTTTTTCTACCGGAACTGAAACATCTACTTTTTCAGGACTAATTTCAACATCTAGTTTGTTTAAATTATTGTCAAAAGCAGAAACCGTAGCTTTCGCTGTAAAATCTTCCTTATGCGCTGAACTTGTCTCAACGTTTGCTTTCACGTAAGCAATTTGTTCAATCGTATCTTTTGCCCCTGTAATGGACACTTTGCCTGGATCTACTTTTGGTGTACCTGCCTCATAGCCGTCTGCAATGACCGAGTTACCAATCTCTGCCTCAACAGAAAATTTCTTCGTTACTTTTTCTTGGACATTGACTTTCGCAGATTCAGGACTAATTGTCACTTTTAAGCGTTCCGAAATATCTTTCACTTGGAATTCCACCGTTTGTTCACCAATTTTGGCATTTCTTAGATCGGCGTATACTTTAAAATCTTGTTGTGCGCGCGCATTTTGCACGATACTTCTAGGTCCAGAAAGCGTTACTGTTACCGTGTCTGGCACGCCAGAAACATACAGGTTTTCTTTGTCGTAATAAACCTCAACTGGAACATTTTGAATTGTTTCCGTATCCATCTGAGAAGCCGTTTGAAAAGAGCCATCGCCCGCATTATTTTCGGACGTAACCGACGTAAATAAAATGGCGGCTAAAACGAGTGAAAGAATACGAATTGACCATTTATTATTTAAAATGCGATCCATCATTTTTTATGCCCCCCTTTCAAACGTGAAAAGAAGGATTTTTTCGCTTCCACTTGCGTCACTAATTCTTTTTCCAAAATTTCTTGTAACCGTTCCTCTGACACTTCACGGAACAATTCGCCATTTTTCGTTACAGAAATGCCACCCGTTTCCTCCGACACGACAATCGTTAAACTGTCCGTCACCTCACTAATTCCAAGTGCTGCCCGGTGTCTTGTTCCAAGCTCTTTGGATAAAAAGGGGCTATCAGATAGCGGCAAGTAACTTGCCGCAGAAGCAATTTCATTTCCACGAATGATGACTGCACCGTCATGAAGCGGCGTATTCGGAATAAAAATATTGATTAAAAGTTGGGAAGAAATATTCGCATGAAGCGGTATCCCTGTTTCAATATAATCTTCCATGCCCGTATCTTTCGCAATGGAAATGAGCGCGCCGATTCGGCGCCTTGCCATGTATTTCGTTGATTTCATAATGGAGTCAACCAAATTGTGTTGCTCTTTCTCGATTCTCGAACCGAGTCGGATAAAAATATTCCCCCGCCCGAGTGATTCAAGCGCGCGACGTAATTCCGGTTGAAAAATAATGATAATCGCAAGAAAACCCCATGTTAACGCTTGATCGGTAATCCATTCAACCGTTTGCAAATGCAGGAAGCTACTTGCCACTTTCACAACGATGATAATAAAAATACCTTTTAGAAGCTGTACCGCTTTTGTTCCGCGGACAAGCATAATTAATTTATAAATGACAAACCAAACAACAAGTATATCTACAATGTTAGCTAAATATTGTAAAAGTGGAATGTTCGCAAAGCTCATCTTTTCGCCTCCATTACTACAGCAACTTAGTATCTGTGCTAGTTTTTATCAACAGTTCGAACACTGTTCTTTCATAAGTTTCATTATAGCATAAGTATACAGCCATAAAAAGAAATCAAAAAGGCAGTTTGTTAAAGATTTTTATAAGAAAAAAGCTTTGCCAGATTTCTAGCAAAGCTTTTTTCTTATTGGTATGCGACTTTTAATTCTGTTGTAGATGTGAGCAAGTATTGAACACCGTAAACGAAAACTGGAATTTCATCTCCCGCAAGGAGTTTTAAGGTTACTTGGTCCTTTTCTACGCGAACTTGAACGAGTGTATGGCGGTAATTAATTTTGAAGGCATAATCATTCCATGTTTTTGGCAAGAAAGGAGCGAATTCTAGTTTTTCTTGCGTTGTGCGCATGCCCGCAAATCCTTGTACGATGGCGAGCCAGCTGCCGGCCATTGAAGTGATGTGCAGGCCGTCTTCTGTGTCGTTGTTGTAGTTATCTAAATCGAGGCGCGCTGTCCGTTCGTACATCTCGACGGCTTTGTCGTACTTGCCAATTTCAGACGCGAGGACGGCGTGAATCGCCGGCGACAAGCTAGATTCATGGACGGTTAGCGGCTCATAAAACTCGAAGTTACGCTGTTTGGTGTCGAAATCAAATTGATTCGGGAAATAGTATATGCCTTGTAGCACGTCCGCCTGCTTGATAAAGCAGGAGCGCAAGATTTTATCCCAAGACCAATTTTGATTTAAAGGCAGATCGGTATCTTTGAGCGTGTCGGTTGCGCGTAGTTCCTTGTCTAGGAAGGTGTCATGTTGAATAAAGATTTGCCACTTTTCATCGTACGGGAAATACATGCGTTTGACGATGTCTTGCCATTTTTCAAGTTCTTGCTTGCTAATATGCAGGCGCTCTGCCGCTTCTGCATCTACGTGTTGCAACGTAAATTGTAGCGTCCAACTTGCCATGTAGTTGGTGAACCAGTTATTGTTGACGTTATTTTCATATTCATTTGGTCCGGTCACGCCGTGAATCATATATTTGCTTAAACGGTCGGATAGGTGAACACGATCTGCAAAGAAGCGGCTAATTTCAACTAAAACGTCAAGGCCGTATTCGGCGAGATAGTTTTTGTCTCCCGTATAGGTCACATAGTTGTATATCGCGTACGCAATTGTGCCGTTTCGATGGATTTCTTCGAATGTGATTTCCCATTCGTTGTGGCATTCAATTCCGGTGAAGGTGACCATCGGATAGAGTGCGCCGTCTAAACCGATTTTTCGCGCGTTTTGTTTCGCTTGTTCGAGTTGGTTAAAACGGTATTTCAGAAGGTTGCGCGGCACTTCTTCGCTCGTTAGTGCCAAATACATTGGGAGCGCAAACGCTTCTGTGTCCCAATACGTTGCACCACCGTATTTTTCTCCTGTGAAGCCTTTTGGACCGATGTTTAAACGGGCATCTTCGCCGTAGTATGTGGAAAACAATTGGAAAATGTTGAAACGAATTCCTTGTTGCACAGAATCGTCTCCCGATATCACCACATCGGCTTTATTCCAACGTTCGCCCCATGCTGCGACTTGCTCATCGAACAGATTTTCAAACGTTTTCGCCGCTTGGCTCGCTAGAATTGCTTGCGCGCGTTGCTCCAAGTCAGTTGTATCCCGCGAAGTTGTGATGATCACACGCTTTTCAAGGGTGACGGCTACATTCTGCTTCGCTAAAACCTTAAACCTTTTTTCGGTATAAAGCGCGCTTGAGTGTTCTGTTTCCGCCAAAACTTTACCCGAAATTTTATTTTCCATCAACGCATGAATCGTAAAACGTTCCGTATCAAATGCATTTGGGATAGTCCGTGTGGTTAACGAATTTTCCGTCACATGGACAGCTTCCCAAAACATTTCGTCATAGTTGGCATCTTCATTGTGGACTTCTCCGTCTAAAAATGGCGCTAAAACAAGTTCTGCGTCGCCGTCTAGTGCTGTAACCGTGTACGTTATAACCGCGAGTTCGCGCGTTTGAATGCTCAAAAATCGAGTGGCGCGAATTTCGTAGCGCTTCTCATTTTTTAGTACGGTGAATTGCCGCGTCAAAATCCCTTTTTGCATATCAAGTGTCATATCAAAATCGATTAATGTATCCGTGTATAAATCCAGTTTCTCCCCATCAATTAGCACTTCAATGCCGATAAAATTAAGTGCGTTAATAACTTTTCCGAAATAATCTGGATAACCGTTTTTCCACCAACCGACGCGCGTTTTATCTGGGAACCAAACACCTGCAATATAAGTGCCTTGGTGTGTGTCGCCTGAATACCCTTCTTCAAAATTGCCACGCATGCCCATGTAGCCATTTCCAATCGATGTTAAACTTTCCTGCAAACGTTTTTGTTCTTTATTTAATTCTTTCGTTTTCAGTTTCCATGCGTCTATCTCGAATAATCGTTGCCTCATGCTAAATCCTCCTAAACTAACCTCACATCTTCTTTGTAAAAACGGGTTTTTAAAAATGTCATTGCAATGAGTAAGACCGCACCGAGTGACTGAATCCCAATCATTACTGTAATATCAAAATAAATGAAACCGAAAATGGTCGCGATGAGCGTTGGTAGCCCAATTGCATTCAGTGATAAATTCATCGCTTCTTTAAACGAATTGATTTTTGAAAAAGAGCTCTTTTTCGTGAGCGCCAAGCAAATGGCACTAAAAAGTACGAGCATGAGCGAGCTCACGAGCGTTAGCGTTCCTAAAACGAAAACCATTCCTAGAAATACTATCGGTTTGTACTGCGCGTACCAAGTCGTGTTAATAAACTCTTCCAAGTTTGTCACGACGCCAGATTCCGGATAGGCTAAGGAAAACTGGTAGCCTGACGCATCTTTTAAGTCTAAACGGGTTTCACCAAATGAAATGGCGTTTTTAGCCGTATCAAACGTTTCTTTTGGGACGAAAACGCCAGACACAGAAGCGTCGTCTTGAAAAATCATTTCGCTTGCATTCACTAGTTTTCCGTCTGCAATTTTAAGCCCGTCAAACTGACTAGCCGCCTGATTTGTCGCAAGCGCATCTAAACCGCTCGTCCATTTCAGAATTTCAAAGTCATTTTGCTTCGCTTGGTGGAGCGAAATTGGTATCAGAAGTAGCGCATTCAGCAAAATGAAGCAAAAAATCATTTTCAACCACGAAAGGTTTTTTCGGGCTGCAAAAATCCGCTTAGGGCTCCAAATATTTGGAAAATATAGTTCCGGGAAGGTTTGCTTTTTCATTTTAGGACTCCTTTCAAAAAATGATTACCCTTTCGTACCGCCTGCCGTCAAACCAGAAACAAAGTTTTTTTGCAAGAAGAAGAAAAGGAGACAAATTGGCAGTGCCGCAAGTATGGCTCCGGCCGCGAACAGCGCCACTTTTTGTTGCTGTGGGTTTGAAATGAAGCTTTGCAAACCGACCGCAATCGTTAAGTTTTCTGGCGTGCGTAGTAAAAATTTCGCGAGTAGGAAGTCGCCAAACGGTCCCATGAATGCCCAAAGCGCTTGAACGGCAATCATCGGCCTTACGAGCGGCAAAATAATTTGCCCGAAAATCCGGAAATGCCCGGCCCCGTCTAGTTTTGCCGATTCGTCCAAATCGCGCGGGACGGTGTCGAAGTAGCCTTTCATGAGCCACGTGTTCATCGGAATCCCGCCGCCGATATAAATAAGCGTTAGGAACCAGTAGTGATCAAGCGCCCCAAGGAGCATCGCTAGCACGTAAAAAGCAGTTAGCGCCGCCATTGTTGGCACCATTTGAATGATTAAAAAGAATACGAGGCTGTTTTTACGCCCTTTAAAACGGTATCTGCTATACGTGTAGCCGGCAAATGTGACGATTGTAACCTGCAAAATCATTGTGAACGTCGCAATAATTAGCGTGTTTTTATACCAATCGAGGTAAAGTGTTTCATTAAACAGACGCACAAAATTATTTAGCGTCCAGTCGTCCGACCATTCGAGTGAGAAGGCCGCAATGTTGCCCGGTTTAAACGCTGAGGATGCTGTAATCAAGATTGGATAAAGGATAACGACAGAAAGCGCGAGTAAAAACAAATACGTGAAAAACTTCGTTAAAAAGTTCGTTGTGCGTTGATCTTTAAAAAATGCTTTCATTACATCATCTCCTCATTTCCGAATGCATTGGTTTTCTTAAAGGCAATCATGGAAACCCCGATGACAATCGCTGAAATAATAAGCGTCACAGCCGCTGCCAGTGCATATTGCGGGGACGTCCCCGTCGTAAGTTTGTAAATCCATGAAATTAAAATATCGGTCGAGCCGGCACCACCACCGACACTGCCTGGTCCCCCTTCATTAAAGAGGTATATAATTGAGAAATTGTTAAAATTAAACGTGTACTGCGTAATAAAAACGGGTGCCGTGACAAATAAAATCATCGGCAGCGTAATCTTTCTAAAACGCGCCATCGCGCTTGCGCCGTCAATTCGCGCCGCTTCGTAGAGCTCGCCCGGAATGGCTTGCAAGACGCCTGTCACCATCACGTAAATGTACGGGAAACCGAGCCATCCTTGGATAGAAATGAGGGCTACCTTTGTCCAAAATGGATCCGTCTTCCATGAAATGGCGCCAATATCAACAAATGGCAAATGATTGAGTAGCGGAATGACTTGCGAATTAATCGCGCCAATGCTGTCATTAAACATGTTTGAAAAACTCATAATCGTAATGAAAGCCGGAACCGCCCATGGTAACAGGAAGATAACACCAAAAAGGCGTTTTCCTTTAATAAAGCTTTGGTTGGCAACGATTGCGGTGAATACACCTATCACGATTTGTAACGTGGTCGCACAAAGTGTCCAAACAATCGTCCATGAGAACACGCTTAGGAATGTGTCGCGGTAAGCGCTCAAGAAGAAAATATTAAAGAAGTTTTTAAACCCTACCCAGTCGATTAGATTCGCTGGTGGGATATGGTAAAAATCGTAATTCGTGAATGCCATGAAAAGTGTAACTAGTACGGGGAAAATGATAACAAATGTCATCACAATATAAGCTGGCATCGTAAAGAGATATGGAAAGCCTTTATCCACCATATTTTTTAAGATGGCTTTTGTGCTAACATTGACACTTTCACCGAGGTTCCACTGTTTGGCTACTCGATTTGCATCGTATAAATTAAGTATGTAAAAGCCAATAAAAATCATTGTGATAATGAGTTGCAACGTGCCTTCAATCAAGAGAAAGAGCGAATGATCGACACCAGGAATAGATCCAAGCGTAATCAAATTATATAAAGCTCGAAAACCGAACATGACAAGCTCTATGACAAACAAAACGAAAATAAGTAAAAAGATGATTCCTTTAAAATTTTGCTTATTATAAAACTGGCCTAGACCGGGAATGATTGATAACAAAGTCGCTTTACGGACATTTTTTATTTCCTTTTGTTCGATATCCATTTTGTGACCCTCTCACTTCTTTATAGTCCGTCTGGGAAAGCGTGGCAGCTTTCCCAGACGTCATTTTATTTCGTGTATTTTTGTGAAATGTTATCTTCAATTACTTTTACAGCATCATCTGCTGATTTTTGAGGTGTTTTCTTGCCAGAAGCTGCATCAAACATTAAGTTTTCTGCCCCTGTCCAAACTTCAGCCATCTCTGGAATATTTGGCATAGGTTGCGCATTTTCATATTGTTCGATAACTGCATTGGTTAATTCATCATTTTTATCAAGAGCAGCTTTTCTTGCCGCAGTATTTGCTGGTACTTCATTTGTTAAATCATAAAGTGTAGATTGATTTTTTTCATTTGTTACATAATCTAAGAATTTTTGTGCTAAATCTTTGTTTTTCGAGTAGTTGCTAATCACCCAGCCTTTACCACCTGCAAACGGCGAGTATTCTTTGCCATTTGGAAGCGTTGGAATTTTAGCAACCCCGTAATTTAATTTCGCTTCTTTGTAGTTTGCTGCCGACCAAGGACCACCAATGATTGCCGCTGTTTTCCCTTTAACAAATTGGTCTTGAATAAAGTCATCGGCACTCTTATTATCTTGCATTCCTTTTGGCCATACATCTTGGAACCATTTCGTAGCGTAAGTAATACCTTCTACAGAGCCTTTATTATTTAAACCAATATCTTGTGGATTCGTACCATCATCACCAAAAACATAGCCACCGTATCCAGCTAAAAGTCCATAAGAGAAGTAGAAATCAGTCCATTTCGCTAAGAAACCAATATTTTTACCTTTTTCTGAACTAAAATCAAATCGCGCGTCTTTCGAGATGTTTTCTAAATCGCCAAATGTTTCAGGCGCCTTATCTAACAAGTCTTTATTATAATAAAGCACAACCGTTTCAATAATCGCTGGTGCTCCGTATATTTTTCCGTCTATTGTGACTTGTTTTGCATCTTTTTCATCATATTGATCTTTATTTCCTAGTTTCACTTCCGCCAAGTGCCCTTGTTGTCCAAGTCCCCCGATTCGGTCATAAGCAGACATCATAACGTCTGGTGCCGTTCCAGCTGGCCCATCAAGTGGCAGCGCCTCTAATTGTTCAAACATATCTTTTTCAACAATTTTGATTTTCGCATCATTTTCTTTCTCAAAATCGCCTTTTATCGAGTCTATATATTTTTTGTAGCCGCTATCAACTGAAACAGTTAATGTTTTCGTATCCCCACCACTTGCTTTATCATCAGATGCTCCCCCGCCACATGCTGCTAGACTTAGAACAAGACCAGTTGCCAGTCCTAAAACACCAAGTTTCTTTTTCAAATCCATTACCTTTTCCTCCTCAAATTTAAAAAATCAGTTTGACGCTTCTTTGTAAAACTAGGTTAACCTTACATGTATTATATCCTCTTCAAGAAAACGTTTTCAACACAAATTTTCATGTTACCGATAACAGAATTTCGGAAACTTATTTGTGAAAAATACGCAAACTCGTTTCCAAAACCTGCTTCCTATTTCACAATCCGGAAACCTTCTTTTGGCACGATAACTTCCGCACCCAACTTCTCATCGTGAAAAACGTCAACGCCCGCTTCCACGCGCACTGCTTTCTCTTCTTTTGCTTGGTTAAAAATAAAGGTGAGCGCTTCTCCGTCTAGTTCGCGTTTAAAAATAACCAAGCCTTCCTGAACCCGACTAATATCCCAAATCAGTTCGCCGCGTGAAATGAGTGCTTGATACTCTTTTCGAATCGCAATTAACCGTTTTGTAAAGGCCAACATCTCTAAATCTTGTTGCGCTTCTTCCCAAACCATACATTTTCTGCACAGCGGATCGTTCGCGCCGTCCATGCCGATTTCCGTTCCGTAATAAATGCACGGTGAACCTGTGTGGGCAAACATGAACGCAAGTGCCTGTTTTACTTTATCTTTATTTCCATCTGCTCGCGTTAAAATTCGCGCCGTATCATGACTGTCAAGCATATTAAACATGACTTCGCTCACTTGTTTCGGATAGCGCATATATTGCTCATTAATACTTGCAACCATCTTCTCAGGCGAAATTTTATTTTCAATAAAGTTTTCAATAATTGTTTGTGTGAACGGATAGTTCATCACCGCATCAAATTCATCGCCAAGTAACCAAATCCACGAATCATGCCAAATTTCACCTAAAATATACACATCTTCTTTTTCGTTTCGCACCACTTGGCGGAATTTTTTCCAAAAAGCATGGTCGACTTCGTTCGCAACATCAAGGCGCCAGCCGTCAATATCAAACTCACGAATCCAGTAAGCCGCAATATCAAGTAAGTATTTTTGCACGTCTGGATGACTCGTATTTAATTTTGGCATGTGTGTAGTAAAGGCGAAGGTATCATATGAAATCGACGTCGCATTCTCCACATTCCCATTTTCTCCGTAACGAACTGGAAAACTATGCACGTGGAACCAGTCTTTATAGCGCGATTTCTCCTCATTTTGAACGACATCTTGCCACATTTCACTCGTATCCCCAATGTGGTTAAAGACAGCATCAAGCATCACTTTTATCCCGCGTTTATGCGCTTCATCAACAAGCTTTCTGAACGTTTCTTTATCGCCAAAATGCGGATCAATTTTCATATAGTCGAGTGTATCGTACTTGTGATTCGTAGGCGCCTCAAAAATCGGCGTCATATAAATCCCGTTAATTCCGAGATTTTCCAAATAATCTAAGTGCTCGATTATCCCCACTAAATCACCGCCAAAAAAGTCGGTCGTGCTTGGGTCCTTACTGCCCCAAGGAAGTGCATTTTCTGGTGATAAACTTGGCTCTCCGTTTGCAAACCGTTCTGGGAAAATTTGGTACCAGATAGTGTTTTTAACCCACTCCGGCGCTTTAAAAGTATCCACCTCATGAATGAATGGAAATTTAAAATAATAGTCCATCGTGTTCAAATTAACGAGCGTATCTTCAAAAAAACCACGTCCGCCGTAAAATATTGTATCTCCTTCGAAATCCTCTAGAATAAAACCATATTGCACACGTCTACGCTCCGGTTTTAATACAAAAGCAAAATAGTCGTGCTCTTCCGTCGTGGCGATTTTTTTCATTTCAAGGCGCTCGCTCATCCATTTCTCGTTTTCATAATCATACGGATCTGCACAAATTAGCGTAACCTTTTTAATATCGTCCTTTTTTGCCCGAATGCGGATATGTAAATCAAAACCATCATAACTAAATGCATAGTGACTTGCCGGTTGATGATAAATTGCAGCTTTTTCCACTAATACGTCCTCCTTTTTATTTTCTACCCCAACGTTAGCAAACAATGTAACCGCTCGCAATCTTTTTTTCCTCGTTAACGGTAACAAAAAAATACACCTAACTTTTTAAATAAAAGGTAGGCGTATTTCGTATACTATAATTTTCTTCTAGAAAGCTTCCACGCACCGTAGACAAATGCAGCTCCTGCCAAAACATAAGCGCCTTCCTTGTCGTCACCCGTTTGAGGTAATGTAAGGTTTGTTTCCTCCTGCGCATCGCTATCACTTAGGGGGCTTTCATTATTTGGGCTTGTATTTTCACTGGAATAGGTCGCTTGCTTTTTCGAATTCTCTTCGGTTACCTCTTCTGGCTTAGAACCTTCTTTATCCGCCTGAGCCGAATCTACAACATGAACTTCACTCGTTGCCGTTGTCACATTCTTATCATTATCTGAGACTTTATATTGGACGACATAATCTCCTGCTTTTGAGGTATCGACAGCTTCGCTAATCTCAATTTTGTCCGTCAAATCACCATCTTCTTTATCATAAGCTGTCACATTCTCTTTCAAGTTGATTTCGCTTCCAGAAGCTACTGTTTCATCCTCTACACCTGAAATAACAGGGGCTTCGTTTTGAATAACCGTCACTAGAGGAGATGTCTCAACCGAACCATCGCCATTTACATCTAGCGGGGTAACACTTCCATCATCACTAAACGCTGCATAATTAACATAAAAGCTAAAATTTGCCGGGAGTTTCGATGGTAGCATCATCGAAAAATGACCACTTTCATCAACGGTTGCTCTCGCTTCCGATTGACTTGATTTTTGCCATGACTCCATTTCTGCATATTCACTTGAAAAGGTTTCTTTAGAGCTAGGTGCTGGTGTGAGTATCACCGTTTCACCTGGTTCACCAGTTCCAGTTATTTCAGTACTACTGCTATTCACCGGATTGACAGTTATAGGCGCCACGTCTGCTCGGGTTACACTTAAATTTGATACCGTACCTTCCAATGAGCTCCCTGTCCCTTCAGTAGTGATATTAATCGTTGTTTCTTCCGACATAGCTCTAAATTGAATTTTACCGTCTTTCGTTTCTTGTGGAATAATAGTTGGCGTCGTATTGGGTGCATAAATTCCACCATCGACAAATTGAATATTTATATTCTCGGCGTCAGCCTTTAATTCATATACTTTTCCTGGCTCTGTCTCAAAAGTTTGCTGCAAATGATGATTTTCATAAACCCCATCCTTTCGCAATGTTTCTGGAATCATTTTCATAGAGCCGTCTTGGTTAAAGTTAATACCAATAAAGCTTTGTTTTACCTTGTCTTCCCCTTCTTTTCGCCAACCTGTCCACCCTGTTGTATTCATAAATTCAGTGTTTTCTAGAAGATTAGTTTTTTCAGTTTCGCTCGTAGTCTGAATTATATTTTCTGCATGAGATGTCTCCGCGGAAACTTGATTCGCAATTGGAAGGGCTACTAAACTCGTTGTGCAAAAAAATACTAATCCAAGATAATATCTTTTTTTCATCCGGTTTATTTGCCTCCTATATTTAGTTGCCGAAGTTTAACTGCTAAATCCTCTATTTTAGATAACTTCATTATAAAGAATAAAATTGATAACGCGCTTTGACTTTACTTAAAATCACATGAGATATTCTAAAAGCTTATTAATAGTAGCCAGAGTAAATTCACATTTTTAAACAAAAAAATACTCTTAACCTCTAGCTCGAGAACTAAACGTTAAGAGCATTAAATAGCCTAGTAGAAAGATTGTTCTGCCCCGGTAGTTGAACCGCGGACGATTAATTGCGGTTCGAATAAGATATTATCTTGAGGAGCTCCGGCGTCATTTATTTTCCGAAGAAGCATGCGCGCCAGTTCCTCCCCCATCTCAATAACAGGCGATTGAACAGTCGTAATATGCGGCGAAGAAATACGATCTAAGAAAACACCGTCAAAACCAGTGACCGCAAAATTCTCACCAAATTTCCGTCCAAAACTCAGTCCTGCTCGAACGACTCCGATTGCAATTCGGTCAGAAGCGCAAACATACGCAATATCATTGGAGTTGTAGCGGAGCAAATCAATCCCTTTCTGCTCTGCCACACGTGAACTGTTTTTTAAAAAATAGGATTCTGGAGTGAGCCCATGCCGGCGCATCGTTTCTTCAAACCCCGCCAAACGTGAAACCATAAATTGTTCTTCTAATAAATCAATCCCTAAAAAAACGATACGTTTAAAGCCTAAATTGATAACATGTTCCGTTGCAAGTCGCGTTCCTTTTTTATTATCCACATCGATAAAATCATAACCACGCGTATTTTCCCCATACAAAATGACAGGCTTTTCAATATCTAACACGCCTAAATCAAAATCCTCGTTTCGAATACCTGTCACAATCAAGCCATCGTAAGAACCGATATTTTTGGATTTTCGTGTAACGAGCTGTAAGGAATAAAAATGCTTATCTAACTCCCTGCTAATCCCCGTCAGTAAATTCATGTAGTATGGCTCAACCGTATCAATTTCTTCTAAAATCAAAAATTTTATCACCTGCGTCCGGTTTTGTACAAGTGCTCTTGCAGCAAAGTTAGGTACGTAGTCAAGCTCTTTCATCGCTTTAAAAACAAGGGTTTTTAATTCATCAGAAACTTGATCAGGATGATTGATAACGCGCGAAACTGTCATTTTTGAGACATTCGCTTTTTTTGCGACATCTGCTAATGTGGCCATCAAAATCCCCTTCCAATTCAAATCTTGTACTTTAATTGTATCATTTTTTCCGATTAGGACAAGAAAATAAAAAATATCAGACTACTGATAAATAACTTTTAACAGCAATCTGACTTTAATTTATCTTATAATTTTTCTACAAACCGAAGTATTCAGGCAAAAGTAATCCGTTAGGCCTTGTTGTACTGTGTCCCCATTTTCTTCTTGGGTGACTCTTTCGCGCGATATGTACGCACGTTTTCTGCGACAAGTTTACACAACTGATGCGTTGTACCTATAATAACGCCTGCTATACATGAGATGAGTGCCACAATAAAAAAGTTTAGTAGCGGGGAAGCCACGCTATTCATAGCCGCAATACCAAGAATAAAAATGATACAAGCTGGTAATACAAAATATCTAATATCCTGTTCCGACATTCAACGCACCCCTACTTTCATAACTTTGTGAAAATCTCTCACTTACAACTTTAGTATACTCCGATAAATGGCATTTTTCAAGGGTTTTTCAAAACGTCACAAATTTGTCAAGTTTGCGCTTTTTTTTCGACAAATGGGACAATAACACGCTTTTCAACTTCCTTACAAGCTAACTTTGTTTACGACATCAAAATGATACAATTGTTATCTTTTTGTAAAACCAAATTGTTACTAAATGCCCAATTTTGTATTTCATTGTATATAAGGCTACAAAAAATCCTCTTTTTGTTAAGACAAAAAGAGGATTTTCGAACGAATGTCATTTTAAAAACGGGATTTCCTGCTTTTTACAAAGCCAAAAGAAGTTGTTATTCTATAGCTGTTCCACAAATTACTTTTTCTTTCCCCCGAAGAAAAACTATTCCTTCAAATGGTATGGATACGTAGCAACAACGACATCGCGTTTCATCATAAGCTTCGTTCGTATCATAAGGCTAGTCTGATTATGCAGAACATTCTCCCAGCCTTTTTTAGGAATAAACTGCGGAATGAGCACAGTTAATGAATAATTATCCTGATCCGCTTTTTGTTTTGCGGTATCAATAAACTTCATCAGCGGTTCGGAGATGGACCTATATGTTGAATATAAGTGGGCAATTCTAACTTCGGGATGAACCCGATTCCACCTTTCAACAAACTCCTTCCCTTGTACACGGTCCACAGATACATGAACCGCTATGACTGTGTCTCCAATTGATTTCGCATATTTTAATGCCCCTTCTACAACTCTTGTCGTATCTGAAACTGCAATAATAACGGCATTTCCTTTAAAGTCAGGCATATCAAGATCCATCGACTCATCGACTCTAAGTTGCGGACCAAGCTTCACATAATGCCTTCTCGTCCTGTGGAATACATAAATCATGATTGGCAAGAAAATGAAAACCGGCCAAACAGATTCAATTCGTGTTAGAAAGAGCACAATTAAAACAGTAAATGAAATGACTGCTCCGAGCAGATTCGCTGCAAGTTTTTTCTTCCAACCTTCTGACTTTTCTTTCCACCATTTTACAATCATGCCCGATTGCGATAATGTAAACGGAATAAACACCCCGACAGAATATAATGGCACAAGTAATTCAGTTTTTCCTTTAAATAAAATGATCAACACGATGGAGCCAACTGCAAGTGTGATAATCCCGTTCGAATAACCTAAACGATCGCCACGCGCTAAATACATTCTTGGCATGTATTTATCCTTAGCCAAATTAAAAGCAAGCAGCGGGAAAGCTGAAAAACCGGTGTTTGCTGCGAGTACTAAAATGAGCGCAGTAGTTGCTTGAATAAAGTAAAACATGAAATTACGTCCGAAAACATTTTCAGCGATTTGAGATAGCACTGTCACCTTAAGTTCGGGTACTGTTCCGTACATAAAGGCAAGCAAGGTAATTCCTAAAAAGAAAAAACCTAATAATGAAGCCATAATCGTCAAAGTCTTCGCTGCATTTTTAGCTTGCGGCTTTTTAAATAGAGGTACTGCATTTGAAATGGCTTCGATACCTGTCAAAGAGGCAGAACCTGATGCAAAAGCTCGTAGTAACAAGAATACGGTAACACCTTGAACGTGTGTCCCGACGGATGCTGTTTCGTGAGTGGCATCAACACCCATTATTAGTTTAAATAGTCCCGTAAATATTAAAACGACAATAGAAAAAACAAATAAATAAACGGGAATTGCTAATATGCTTGCGGATTCTGTAATCCCACGTAAATTAATGATTGTCACGATAATGACTAATACAATAGCAATTGGAACCGCAAAAGGAAATAAAGAAGGGATTGCCGATATGATTGCATCGGTACCAGAAGATACACTTACAGCGACCGTTAACATATAATCGACAAGGAGTGAACCTCCGGCCACTAAGCCAGCATTTTTTCCTAAATTTTCTCTTGAAACAACATACGCCCCGCCCCCGTGAGGGTAGGAATAAATGATTTGTTTGTAGGATAAATTTAACGCTAGTAATAAGATAAGTACACAAAGTGCGATTGGAAGTGAATACCACATTGCCGCTGCACTGACGGTAACAAGAACAAGCAAAATTTGTTCTGTCCCATAAGCAATAGATGAAAGTGCATCTGATGATAAAACTGCGAGTGCTTTTAATTTCCCTAATTTTTGTTCCCCTGCTTCTGAACTTTTAAGCGGGCGCCCAATTAATAATCTTTTAAGAGGCGAAGCCATGATATTCCCTACCTTTTTTAGTTTAATTTAAAATAAGCAAAAAACAATATGACAAATTATAGCATAGCTAGCCATAGAAGTAACGAGTTTTTTTATTCTTCCTAATAAAGTGCCCATATTGCAATCAAATTTATAGATTAATACCCTCTTTTCAATAAGAAAACGTATTTTTATTTTCAGAAAAGTGAAACTTTATTTTAGGTATTTACAAATCTATAAAGTGTTTATATAATAGATTTTGGCTGTAAAATTACTTTTTATTTTTGGCCCGTTGGTCAAGCGGTTAAGACACCGCCCTTTCACGGCGGTAACACGGGTTCGAATCCCGTACGGGTCATCGTAATACTTATTTCTTAAAACTAGCTTTATTTAAGAAAATGTTATATTATGATGAAGTAACTTTTAATGGAAGTTGTGTTTACATCTGAAATTTTAAAAGAGACTGATATGTGTTGCCTCAACGTTCAGATGTGCTTACGCCGACTTAGCTCAATCTGGTAGAGCAACTGAATCGTAATCAGTAGGTTGCGGGTTCAATTCCTGCAGTCGGCATCTTAATATTTGGAGGAGTAGCGAAGTGGCTAAACGCGACGGACTGTAAATCCGTTCCTTAGGGTTCAGTGGTTCGAATCCACTCTCCTCCACCAGTAATGGGCTATAGCCAAGCGGTAAGGCAACGGATTTTGATTCCGTCATGCGCTGGTTCGAATCCAGCTAGCCCAGCCATTTTTGAGCCATTAGCTCAGTTGGTAGAGCATCTGACTTTTAATCAGAGGGTCGATGGTTCGAGCCCATCATGGCTCATCAAGGATGAAAGATTTTTCTTTCATCCTTTTTTCTTACTATAAAACAAAAAAGGGCGAGGTGAATATGATGGCTGACAAAGCTACTCAAAAATATTCGTTTTTAATGATTAGTATTATTTGCTACTTACTTTTTCTTTTTCTATGGATTGGTGTGATGTTTCAACTCTCTTTCATCTCAAAGCTGGATGATACGCTTATCCCTCTTGTTCAAGGAAACATGACAGATGTAAAAACCCAATTCTTTACAATACTTACACAATTTGGTGGCACTGTAGCTATGATTATTTTCTCTCTTATTACGGTTATCATTGTGTGGCGCAAATTAGGCGTGAAAATTGCGGTCTGGACGGGTGCGACATTTTTTTTAGGTGAGCTTTTGCTGCCACAAATTTTTAAACATATCACTTTACGTCCGCGGCCAGATGAACCGCTAATTCCTATTTCCGGCTACAGTTTCCCAAGTGGTCATGCGACAGGCTCCACGACTTTCTACGGGTTTTTAGCCATCTTACTTATTCTTTTTTACCTAAAGAAAAAAAGCAGTAAAGTTATTGTGCCACTTCTATTTGGCTTTTTCGTGATACTGGTGATGATTTCTCGGGTGTACTTATCGGTGCATTATCCGAGTGATGTTCTCGCTGGGTGCTTACTTGGTTTGGGGACGATTTTCCTTGCGACTTTTATTTATGAACGGGGTTATTTCCGGATTAAAAAGTAGTCCACTAGCCTTATTGACTTCATTTGTTTAACAAGTTACATTAATAGCGTAGGAAAAAATTCGAGGTGACATAATGAAAAAAAGAAGATTGCTTGTTAGTATTGCGACTTGCTCAGTTCTTCTCTTGTCTAGTTGCGGGGAAGCTCCGAAAGAGGCAAAAAGCGAAACGAGTCAAGCAGAGCGCCATTTAGCTTCTAATCCGTACACGAAAACGGAGTTCCTGATGGGGACCGTTGTAACGCTTACAATATATGATGATGGAAAAGAAGCTGTTTTAGATAAAGGATTTGACCGCGTTCGCGAACTCGCAAATAAAATTGATGTAAATGATGAACAAGAAAGAGCATCTGAAATTGATAAAATCAACGAACAAAGCGGTGTTGCACCCGTTAAAGTTGATGATGATATTTTCTACCTCATAAAAGAAGGCATTAAATATAGTGATCAAACAAGTGGTACGAAAGATATTACAATTGGCCCGATTACTTCTCTTTGGCATATTGGTTTTCCAGACGCGAGAAAGCCGTCTCAAAGCGAAATCGATGCTAAATTACCGCTTATCAACTATAAAAATGTAGAACTAAATGAGGACGATAAAACGGTTTATTTAAAAGAAAAAGGTATGGAACTTGATTTAGGTGGTATCGCCAAAGGGTTTATCGCTGATGAAGTTGGAAAAGTGTTTAAAGAAAATGGCGTCACAACGGCCATCATTGATTTAGGCGGAAATATTTTGCTTCAAGGAGAAAGTCCTAAAGGTGGCGATTGGAATGTTGGGATTCAAGACCCCTTCTCCCCACGCAATACGATTCTCGGCAAAGTGCCTGAACAAAATAAATCGATTGTTACTTCCGGGATTTACGAGCGCTATTTAGAAGTAGATGGCAAAAAATACCACCATTTATTTGATCCTAAAACGGGTTATCCGTTTGATAATGATATTGCGGGTGTTTCCATTATTAGTAAAAAATCAATTACTGGTGATGGCCTCTCCTCTGCAGCTTTCTCAAAAGGCATTAAAGAAGGACTTAAATTCATTGAATCGCACGATGGTGTAGAAGCCATTTTTGTAAGCAAAGATAAAAAAGTCTATATTACATCCGGCTTAAAAGGGGAATTCGAATTGACGAATGACGATTTTAAGATGGGAAATTAAAAAAATAGTTTGGAACAACGTTAAATTTTGTTCCAAACTATTTTTTATGAACCAAAAAGTAAATTTACGTTATGCACATAAAATTGATTGAGCGTTTGATGACATTTTTCAAATTCTCGCTTATCGAGTGAATCAATTAGCGTGTCCAAGTAGTCGATTATGCCACGTGCTTGCACATTAAAAAACGCCTGCCTATCTTCCTTTTCTAAAGAGATTAAAAGAGCAATTAAATAATCCGTATTTTTTTCTAGACTGGGCATTTCTGTATGCTCAATCATGCAGCCGTAAAAATTACGGATTCCACTTGTTAGAACATCAAAATTTTGTTCGCGAACAGCTAGTTTAATTTTCATAAGTTCCTGTTTTAAACAATCAAAACAAACGGGAACATCTTTTTCTTCTAATTTTTGAACAGCATAATTTAAATTATAAAAAGTCATTTTTAGCCTTGATATTAGGCGAAAATCTGCATAGTCAGTTGTAAGTATCTTGTAATCAAAGCTAAGCAAGCCAGTTTCCACTAAATTTTCAAGTGCATCCATCGCAAAAGGTCGGCAAACATTAAATCTGCGCATGACGTATTCCACTGAAATCTTTTCTTCTCGCTTGAACTTATGGTTCAAAATATCTTTTTTTAATTCTGCATAAATTTCGTCTGCAACGAAAGTTAATTTTTTCCTCATATAACTACCTTCTTCTTTAAAAAAATAAAAATATTTTGAGATACTGTTATCATATCGAATTATTCGCTCATTTTTAAATCAATCTTTTCACTATAAAAGGAAAAAATTTACATTATCCGTAAATTTACGCAAGCAATTCTGCATTTTTTTGGTAGAATAGAATGTGTAGAAAAAAAAGGAGGAGAGCAAATGTCACTCGAATTACAGCATGTTACAAAACAATTTGGTCAGAAGATAGCTGTTGATGACTTATCTTTTAAAATCGAACCTGGCGAAATACTTGGTTTAATTGGCCAAAACGGGGCCGGCAAAACGACGACTTTCCGACTTGTTTTGCATTTTATAGAAGCAACAAGTGGGCAAATTACTTGGGACGGGCAACCAACTACTAAAATAAATCCTAATTTAATTGGCTACCTGCCTGAAGAGCGTGGACTTTATCCGAACGTTACAATTGAAGACCAGTTGCTTTTTTTTGCTGAACTAAAAGGAATGAGCAAAAAAAATGTTCTACCAGAAATTGATCGCTGGTTGGAACGAGCAGAAGTCGTCGGTAAGAAAAGTGATTTGGTGAAGACATTGTCTAAAGGAAATCAGCAAAAAATCCAGCTCATAAGCACTGTTTTACACAACCCCAAATTGCTTATTTTAGACGAACCCTTTAGTGGACTTGATCCTGTAAATGCTGAAATTCTTAAAAGCATTGTTTTTGAAATGAAGGCGCGCGGGACAGCCATTATTTTTTCAAGTCATCGCATGGAAAATGTCGAAGAACTCTGCGATTCATTAATCATGCTGAAAAAAGGAAAAACGGTCTTACACGGTGATACGGATTCGGTGAAGCTTAGTTTTGGAAGTAAAAGGATTCGCTTAAAATCTCCTTTTTCAAAAGAAGAATTACAGGTTTTGCCTGGTGTTAAGCAAGTCGAAGCGAAACGCGACGGTATTTTACAGCTTGAATTAGCCGATGAATCGTTTGCAAAAGCGGTTTTCGAACATGTGACAAAAGACGGCTTTATTCCAATGTTTAGCTTGGAGCCGCCAACGCTCGAAGAAATTTTCAAATGGAAAGCGGGTGAAGAAAATGAGTAAGTTTTCGGTCATCACGAAGCAAGTTTATAAGCGGCGCGTCAAAACGAAGTCTTTTCTCTTTTCACTGTTGTTTCCCATTTTAATCGCCGCTTTTATTGTCGGCTTGCCAAAAATTATGGATTATTTTAATAGTGATGATATGACTAAAATTGCGGTTTTAAGTGATAACGAAGCTTTTGTTTCGGCTTTTCAAAAAGATAAGGATTATTTTAAAGTACAAACCGATGTTAAGACGGAAGACGCAGCGAAGAAGGCTCTTTCAAATGGCAAACTAGACGGCTATCTCACGATTACGGATACAAACGGGCAAGTTTCAGCCGTATACACTACTGAAGAAACGGCCGGTCAAGAGGTGCTTGCACGTATTACGACCGACTTAACTGCTGCAAAGGTTGCTACAAAGGCAGAAAATTACAAGATTACGGAAGCCCAGCTACAAGACATTACTGCTCCTGTGCCCGTCAAAAATCATGTTGAATCAACTGACCAGCTGACGAATAAACAAAAAGAAGTGATGAGCGCCGCCATTTTAGTTTTAACCCTCGTCATCTTTATTTTTGTTGTCAGTTACGCGAATATTGTGGCGTCTGAAATTGCAACTGAAAAAGGGACGCGCATCATGGAAGTCATTTTGTCGAGCGTTTCTGCGACAACGCATTTGCTCGCTAAGCTCACTGCGATTATTTTAATGCTTCTCACGCAAATTGGCTTTTACATTGTGGTTTCGGTTTCCGTTATGCTCGTGATGAAAAACACGGATGTTGTGCAAAACATTTTAGATCAATTAGCGGCATTCCCAACCTACTATTTAATCCTAAACTTGCTCTTTATTTTGTTTGGTTTACTGCTTTATATTATTTTATCCGCGATGGTCGGGTCGATGGTACCAAACGTCGAGACGGTCGCACAGTTTATTTATCCGCTTACGATGCTCTCGATTCTCGGCTATTGGGGTTCGATTGCGGCGAGCAACGTGCCAGACAACATTCTCGTGATTATCGGCTCCTACATTCCGATGTTCTCACCGATGATGATGCTTGCGCGCATGGATTTACTTTCTGTTTCGAACACGGGCATTTTCATTTCACTCGGTATTTTAATACTCACAACAGCGCTCGCTTTCTTCCTTACGCTCAAGCTTTACAAAGGAAACGTGCTGCTTTACTCGAATGATGGGCTTATCAAAACCTTAAGAAAATCTTTTTCTTATGCTAAAAAATTAAATTAGAAGGTGACAAAATTTGGAAATTAGACATTCAAAAAAAGAAGATGCTGCGTCAATGATGGCGCTGGAACATTTAGTTTGGACACCCGGGACTACACCTAGCGAAATTCATTTTGACTCCCCCGCTGATTACTTAGCGAAAAACCCTGCTGGCGACAAATTTGTGGCAGTTAACGGGGACCAAGTTGTCGGCATTCTCGGCTACCACTCTCCGATTCCACTGCCATCAAACAAACATGTCGCAACACTCGACATCGCCGTGCACCCAGACTACCAAAAACAAGGCATCGCCAGCCAATTGATGACCTTCCTAAAAGAAAATGCCAAAAAAGAAGGTTACACCAAACTCCAATTGCGTGTCCTTTCCAAAAATGAAAAAGCGATTTCGTTCTATACGAAAAATGGCTTTCACGTGGAAGGACGCTTGGAGAAGGAATTTCTAATAAACGGGGAATATGTGGACGATATTATTATGGCGTATTTTTTGTAAAGAGAACTTCCACTAAAAATGGCGGATAGAGAAATAGATTGAAAAAAAGAGACGCATTTCCTGCATTAGGATTCGTTTCTTTTTTTAGTCCAATTATTAAAGAATTGTAACCACCATTGTGGGATAGCTCGTTTTCAAAGTCACTTGATGTAACCAATTGGCATTTTTTCTGTCACAAATGCAGAATAAAATCTGTGAAAAAAGAGAAACATTTCCTGTGTTAGGATTTGTTTCTCTTTTTTAGTTATTGTAACAATTAAATCAATAACTCCCTGCTTGCAACATATTTATACGAATCCATCAACTATTACATAAAACGTCTTTAAATTTTTCGATTTTCATAATCCTCCCATAATCATCATCCACATAAATATCATTCAAAAAATTCTTTTGTGAAAAAATTTACTTTAGTAATGAGACTGAAGAATAGGTTAGTATAATAAAATATGGGTGACTATAGGGAATATTTTTATTCTCCTCCTCTTCATACTCTTCCAATAGATTTTCAACATAATCATAAAAAATATGTTCTTCTCCAAAGTCTACAACGATTCTATTTCTATCTACATCCGCCATTTTATTTTTCTTATCATATTTAATTGCCTTTACTACCTCAAGATTAAAGTTCTCATCGCCAATTAAAATAATCCATTGCATGTTTTTAACTCCTCTTAAAAACTACTTTTTTTACCAGGTTTAGACGTCCACATACTTTACACTCCCATAATCATACAGCGTTCACAGATAAGCATGAGCTCGCATACAGGCAAAGTAAGGAAGTACTTTTAACTGTCTTAGATGACATTTTTGAGAATTATTTGGATGAGATTAATTCGGATGAATAGTATTAAAAGGGAGCTAAATTAACAGCTCCCTTTCTCGATTTGTCTTACCATTCCCCTAAACGAAAACTTTCACTATCAATTTCTTTTACAAAAATGGATATCCATTTTGCCGTATCATTCACAACCTCAGTTTCAATATATACTCCTTTTTTAGTTTCATATATTTCTTCAAAATCATCATACACGAAAGATGGTTCTATCTTTAAAAACTCCTCGCTCTTCATCCCTACCTTTATTTTACCAAAAAGAGTTCCTTTATATCCTCCAAGCGTTACAATTTTAAAAAGCTTTCCTGTCAATAGATCAAAAAATAATTCCAATGAATCGTCTATACTATAAACAATCCATGTATTGTGAAATACCTTTGTTTCCACATTTTTTCCAGTTATTATCTCTTTCACATCTTTGATAGTACTATATAGCTTTACTCCCCCCATACTTTCATATGGAATGATGGGTGCATTTACATCTATCATTTCACTTGTCTCCCTTCAAAAATAATTTGGAAAGCTTTTATAACCCACTATCTCTTTCCGAGAGGGGAAAGTGAAAGTTCTATTTTTTGATTTAATTAAGATTAATTTCTTATTATTACAATCTTGTTAATATAATACGTCTACCATTCACCTTTTTTAAATGCCTCCGTTCCTAGTTCTTTTACAAAAATAGATATCCATCTTACTGTATCATTCCGTGCCTCGGTTTCAATATATACTCCCTTTTCAGTTTCATACACTTCCTCAAAGTCGTCATATACAAAAGACGGCTCTATCTTTAAAAATTCTTCACTTTTCATACCTACTTTTATTTCGCCAAAAAGAGCCCCTTTGTATCCTGCCAGCGTCACAATTTTAAAAAGCTTTCCTGTCAATAGATCAAAAAACAGTTTTAACGAATCACCTATAGTATAGATAATCCGTACTTTGTTAAACACCTGTACTTCAACATTCTTTCCAGTAACAATCTCTTTCAACTCTTTAATGGTACTATATAGCTTTATTCCTCCTATACTTTCATATGGAACAATCGGCGCATTAATATCTATCATTTTTATCTTCCTCCTTCAAAAAACAACTGTTACATTTTTTTCGCCATTCAAGATATACAAAAACTCTTCTCCATATACAATTTTTATCTTACCCACATCTGCACTTGTTGTACTAATTTTAGTATATGGTAAATCCCCATGTCTTCCTCCACAATCAGGTTGAATTGCTTTTGTAGCCCCACTACCACCCTTGGGGCTGAAGCAAACTAAATAACCGCAGCTTTTCACTTTTTAGTTTAACATAACTTGCTCTTTTTTTGATACGAGTATTCAGTTGGCTTAAAAAGAAAATGATGGGAATAAAAAACGAGAAGCATTTCTTATATTGAAATTTACTTCCCGTTTTTATTCATTTAAAAGACAGTCAATTACACTTTAGGAGTACTCTATAAAAATTCTATTTGAGATATTATTTTTTACTAACGCAATTAGTTTCGTTAGAATTTGTTTACAAACCCCTTCTATTTCCGATTCAATAACTGATTCAAACTGTTTTAATGCTCCTTTATTATCGGGAATTTCCCAAGGGCTTTCATCATACCAGCCTTCATACAAGTGATAATAGTATGCCAGTGAAACCCATTTACCATCAGTTGGCTCAATCTTCTCCATAATATTATCAAAATACACTTCCCACATCTTAATCCCTTCTTTTTGCCCCTTCGACAAAGTATAAATATAAACTTCTGGATATCCCTCAAAACCTTTATAGTAATTGTCCATGTATACTTCTTCCTACTCTTTCCAGTGACCTGCCGATAACATCTTCTCTTGCTCAGATGTACTAACACCATTCTGCCTATCTGTTATCGCTCTTTGCCACTCGTTTTTACTTACCCAATTTATCCGTTCCTATTAAAATTTGCTGAGTTCGTCTTTTTCCTTCAGAATTACCCGGGATAGTTTTTTCAACAACAAAAGTATTTCCCTGTCCTTCTGGTGCACCTGGAGTTTTAGTATGCCAACGCACTTCAATAGTCTCGTCATTTTCTTTCCACTTATAGGATATTTGTTCGTGCCCATTTTTTGATTGTGCTTTTATATCTGCCGTATTCGGAATGTCTATGGGTGACTTTTTCTTATATTGATTAGCAATTTTAAGTTTTTCATCTTCTGACAAACTGGAAAGTTTAAGTACACTACCTCCCTTGGGGCTGGGAATGGGGAGAAAAGTGCTTGATATTTGTTTAGTTTAGCACATTATAAGATTCCACGCTTTCCTCGCTCTTGGTTTTTAAAGCTTTGCCTACAGGCGGTAGAGAGTTCGGCAGGTTGCCATGACTTCGGAAAAAGCACGTGTGCAAAAAAGAATTGGAGCACATCAATATTCTTCCTCCTGATAATAATCCTGAAAAAGACTCACAGCGAGGGTTACAACTGCGAGTCTTTTAAGTTTATAAATTATATGTTCCTTTAATTAAATCAATCTTATATTTCTTCTCATCTGTATCAACTACTAAAATTTCTCCATCTACTTGAGAATCTATGACAATATCTTTTAGCGATATATGCCATTTCTCCACTAAAGAATAGGTATTAAAAGCATAAATATCTATTTCACAAACGATAAAACTTGTATCCCCTATTACGTAAATTTCAAAAATCAAAGAGTCTAAACAGGCACTTGTGATATCTTGGGTTTTAGTATCTAATCTATAAATATTTGTGTCTAAAGAAAACACACAGATATAGTCAGAAACCATTTGAATAACTGGGAAAATTCCTTGGTCATCACTTATCAAACCTATTTCCAAATCATTAGCAAACCGTAAAATATAAAAAGCTTTGCCTGCTTGTGCTTCTCCCTCTAGTATTTCTAGAACTGGATATTCCATTAGTTCAGATTTCGTACCGACTTTAAATAATTGCAATTTTCTCCCTCTAATAATACCCCCTCCATATATTTTAGCCGTTATTAACTTCTCATTATCCCAGATAGACTCAATTTTAACTGAGCCGTTCGGACCAACTAAAAGCGACTCTCGCACTGTTTTACCATTATCTTGAACTTGTAATACGCTCTTCCTATCATTGAATGTCTTAGTTAGATGTGTTTCTAAAATGCCTGTATTTCGGGCTTTTTCCGTCTTTTTGTTTGTAGGCGTAGGGCGGTGTTACTTTTCCGACCTTTTTGGTCGTTCGCTCCGCTCTCTCCCAGCCACGCCTTGACACTACCGTTGCCGCTTCCTTCCGGGGCGGCTCGGCGTGGCTGGGATTTTTAAGATAAAACACTATTAATTTGTACAAATACACCATGGTATGAAGAAATAGAAATTATTTGTAATATATATCTATGCTGCTTATATTACTCCTTGCGTCATATTCAGACACGATTTTCCCCCACTCATATTGATGTCCACTTAGGATATTGTTTTCTTCCAATATTCTATCATGTAGCATTTTTCTTTCTTCTTCTTTTGATTCGGAAATCTCGCTATCACAATTAATTAAAGAGACAAGATATATTTTATTATTTCTAAAAAATAAACTTACATGGTACTTTTTCCCATCAATTATTTGCTTATCATCCAAATATATAATTCTTATACCATCCTGCCCATTATAATATTTACTTCTTTTAAAATCATCAAATTTATAACCCGGATACAATATTAATGTGTTACTGATTACAAATCTTCCATCGTTTACATCTATCATTCTCTTCTCCTTTATTTTTTGAGTATAATCTTATCAACTGGGACTAAGATTCCTTTCTCTATCAACTCATTTGCATCAGGTACAAAGACTTGTGGTAAACCTCCCTTTCCGTATTGAGGATTTGCCTTTGTTTTTCCAAAAGCTGCATCTGTATTTTTTGTTACTTTATAGCCCTGCATTTCACCCCTATACCCATGAACTGGATTTTTCTCAACTTGTAGCCCTTCATAGATCTTTGTTGCATCTCTCCCTGAACGTTCAACTGCAGATTTGGTCGTAAAGTAATCTGTTCCATTAGGTTCTCCCCTATACACGATTTTGCCTTCTTTTAGGGTTATATCTTTATACTTATCAACTCCCGGATATTTTCCGGAGCCTTGCCAACTTTTTGCAATCTCCGATGGACTTATAGCCCCACTACCACCCTTATACGCCTTACTCCCACGAGCTATCGCAGCGCCTAGGCCTACGCCTGATAATGCTGACATAATGCCGGATTCGGCTAGTTGGCCTTCCCAATCCTCCACATACGCAGAAGCTTGTAAGATGCTCCCTGCCGCGCCTGAATACACTTTTCCGTCCATGTAATACGTCTTATCTTGCCAAGCTTTCATGATTTTCTCGTTTAACTCTTCTAACGTTAGTATAGTATATTTATCCTCATCTTGGTAGT
>NZ_FYBV01000015.1:0-32125 GCF_900186175.1 Listeria sp. ILCC796 | reverse complement strand
AATAAGTGGGACGAAGCTTTCTGAAAACTGATTTTGGTATAGAAAATCTAATATCTAGGCAAGATTGGAATAATTATTTTAAAGTCAAATAACTAGACATTGTCAAAGAAGAAAAAATTCTGGAAAACTATTTACAATTTGAGCAAGGTCATACCCACTTTTTCCAAGAACTTTTAGCGCTTGTGATGACGGCGCAAAGAACGATGCGGCTGCTTGAACAAAACGGAGTGGGTGTGCATGACCCGAAACTGAAGAAATACTTAGACAAGGCAGGAAAGTACTTAGATCCAAATGACTACCAAATTATCACGAATGAGGATTTAAATAAAAAAATCACTGAATCGTGGAAAACCGGCACCTATTATATGGACGGCACGCAATACACCGGTATGGCTGGTGGCACGCTCCGGGCATCGGCGTATGTGGAATCGGTGAAAGACACGCTGGATGAAAGTGGCCTGATGGACGTGGTGATAGGGCTAGGCTTAAGCACGGCGGCGATTCGGGGGAGTATGACGTATGAGGAAGCTGGTGGAGAATGGTATAATATGGAAAAAAGTTGGTCAGACGCATTAAAATTTGGTAGTAAAGTTGAAGTTAACATTAAACCTAACTACAATTTGAATTCTGTTAGACCAGACAGCTTTAATGTAGAATATTGGATAGACGGAGAAAAATTTATTAAATTTATTAGAAAGCCTTGATGAAAGAAGTTGAGATGATGGAGCAAGAATTAGGAATATTATATAATGAATTAGCACAAAAAATTATTTCGATGATTCCGGTTGATTGGAGCAAAATATACTATCTTGGTGAGGTGGAAAAAAAACAAATGAGTTGGTCTTCTGTATTTTATTTTGAAGAAACTAGTTCAAAAAAATTTGTAAAATCTCATAACATACCAGAGAGATATAAAGTTTCTCAACAAATATATAATGATTTATTAGGAGAACTTAATTCGATATTACTAAAAATAAATAAATGTTTTGAAGAAAATGAACAACCGCTATGGGATCAATTGAGCTTTTCTTTAAATTCTAATGGAAAGTTTAATGTAGATTTTTTATACGATAAAATTTCGGATGATGATGGGCAAGTAAAAAGAGAAATCATTTGGGCTTATAATAGTTTTGAATTTAAGCCGAAAGAAGGCACTTTCACACGCAAATTATTAGACTCTTATTTAAGTGAACGCTAACTACTGAGATTACGAAAAAGAAAAATATTTAGAGGTTTGAAGATGTTATTGTGCTAGATTCTGAGGGTGAAACAAAAGAATTTTGAAAGAACAAGTTTAGATACTAAACTAAACGGTGGGCATGTTATGCTAAAAAGGCTCGAGGGACAAGTCAAAGTACTAGCTGGGTCTGTAAAGAATTTTGTGTAAGTTGTGTTTCTGGTTAAATGTATTTAGTGACTCTATCCTCAAAAAATATGACGAATTGTGATAGAATTTGTCCCCAATTGTGGACCTTCATGGTCCACTTTTTTGTGACATCTATCGTCACAAGATAAAGCATTTTTAGCAACGATTCATCTGAAGGAAAAACACTTTTTGATTTCGTTGATTTACGTAATTGACGGTGAAATCCTTCAATGATGTTAGTTGTGTAAATAATCCGGCGTAAATCTTCAGGATAGTTGAAGAATGTTGCTAATTCAGCCCAATGCTCCATCCAACTTTTTGTAATGATTGGATACTTCTTCCCCCATTTTTCGTCAAACGCACTTAGTGCTTCTAACGCTAGTTCCTCAGTAGCGGCTTTATAAATAGGTTTTAAGTCAGCTGTGACAGCTTGCGCATTAGTGGGACATATAGGCGACATTGAGCGTTTTTCAAATCCGCATAAGTTAGCTAATTATGCTGGAGTAGCCCCTCATGAAAGGTGGCGGACATGGACAATTTAACATTGATTTCTTAAAAGAAAATGGGTTTGAAGTAAATATTGAAAAAATTTATTCTAATGGTGTTAGAACTGGAAATGTACCAGACCATAAAGTTAAGGCTAAAAGAACAGGGAATAATCAATCTTGGTTTCCTGAAAACTGGATAAATAAAGATATAGAAAGTGCAGGACAACATGTTGCTAGTCAGCCAAACTTTGCTAGTGTTAAAGATAGAGAAGCTATTTTGGTGAGTTCAACGGTGTGCGAGTTGGGAATAAAAACTGATGGAAAACCTGCAACTATATTCCCAGATGCAACAAGGCAGGAAAATACTTAGACGTAAATGACTACCAAATAAATGGAATAAGCCTTTTCGTATGTTTTTGATAATCTTCAAATTGCGAACCGTATTTTTCTAATAAATATTTGTCTGCATTTGGAATGTAAGAGAAGACGAACATTAGGAATAAAAAGAGTGGGACGAGAAGTGCCCAAACGTTTATTGTTACCAAGGCAAATCCTGCAACCCATAAAATGTCACCGAAATAGTTAATATGAATGGCATATTTAAATAATCCGCCTCTATAAAGTTTACCTTTGTTTGCTGGATCGGCTTTAAAAGGTTTTCGTAGCAACTCAGAAGTTGTGTTAATGAAGCTACCAGCTAAGAAGAGGACTATTCCTATAACGTACATGGCGATATTCGAGTCTGCTTGACTGTACACTGTGAATAAGGGGAAACCGATGTAATAGATTGCAAATGCTAAACTGTTTCCGATGGATTCTTTCCAACTAATTCCACGTGGTAACCAGATGAAAAGCATCGCATTTAAGCGAAGGAAGGTAATTAGTAAAAAGATGATAATCGTATAGCGTATGTAGTTATCTAAGGTAGCATCGCGATAGAGAATAAAAAATGCGAGAATCAAATAAATAATCTGCGTAATGAATATGAATACCTTCGCAGCAGTCGTTTTTTGATGTATGCCGTACATGTTTACATCACTCCTTTTCTAGGAATATTTTATTCGTTTATTGTAGCATACGGCGAGTCAAATAGCTGGGGTGACGAAAAAATCGCAGGTCCCGTAAATCATTTGGGAACCTGCGATTTTTTTAGCTATAGCGTACGATAATTGCGTCGCCGCGCGTTTCGTCATATTGCACCCAGACGGAGTCACCAGAACGGGGGCTTGCGGTGGGCTCGATAGTTCCGACAGAGATGTAGCGACGGCCGTTAATGTCGAGTTCAACACGTGCTACGGGTCGTTCGCTTCTTGTGTAGCCAAGATAGTTTACGGAAGATATGACGGCGGAGCCTTCTTTTGCTTGGCTTAACCTTTTTCTTAAAGAAAAATCTTCCAGCGTGAACTTGATTGGGAGCGCCATTCCGATTTGCAGTGTCATCGTGTTTGGCACAAATTGGCTACTTTGGGTTGGAAAACTCGTTCCGTCTGCTTGAATGGTCAAGTCGAGCAGTGTCAATTTACGCCCGGAAATCGTTGCCGAAAGCGGCTTAACTGCGGTAACCGTGCCTTCTAGTGCAACCGAATCGGTATCGTTATATGCCGTGTTATACGCGAGTATGCGCGAAATGCCGCCAATTTCCATTAATTCCGCTGTTTTGCCGATTTCAAAACGGAATCCGTCCGGCTCAACAGCTGGAACATGGTATACCTTGCTATTCGCTTGGAATTCGAGTTCGACAGCGGTGCCACGGTTTGCCGCGCCATATGAACGCACAGCAGTGAGTTTGGCATTTGAAATGCGTTCTTCTTGTGCCGTCGTTTCCGTTGCCACGTCCGCTTCGTCCACGAACATAGCTTTATTTTTTTTCGGATTGTAGCGAATCATCACTTGCTGTCCAATCGGAATTTGCGTCAATACAGAAACAACGCGATGGATCTCGACTTCTTTCTTTTTCCCTTCGTAGATAAAGCTCAGTAAGAAACGAACTCTAGGCTGATTATTTATGTAGACGCCCGTTTCGTTTGCTGACACAATTGTAGCCGGCAAAACAACTGAGTCTTTTTTGTTGCGCTTATTGGCCGATTTACGAATAATTGTTCCGGAAACGCCCAATAAAATCAGCATGAGCGGAATGAACAGCCAGACTATCCAATTGATGGCGAGCGCCGGGTATTCTTTCAGGAATCCAAGGAATGAGCCCAATTTGCCGGTCATTTTTTGGTCCCACGCACTGACGTCTGCCGCAGCAATGATTTGCGCTTTGCCCGTTTCCAAATTGAACATGCCGGTCGTTTTGCCCGCTCCGTCATAGTACAGCTCTTTCGCGTTTTCGTCTTTATAAAAAAGTGCGTTTCTATCCGTTAAATCTTCGTAGTTCGCTTTTTCAAATAGCGCGCTGACATCTGTTAAGCCGCTGTTCAGTTCATTGAATAAATACGCCGTGATACCGCCTTGCGTCTCATCTTCTGTGCTTGAGCCGATGAGCAAACTTTCTTTTGAATTCAGCGGAATGATGAGCGATTGATAAAGCGGTTTTGGTGTTATGAGCTTTTGTCCTGCACGAAAATCAGTGGGATTGATGTGGTAAATTTCTTTAGGGTACGATGTATCAACTTCCAGCAATTGATTTTTACTTAACCCTGTGTCTGCTAAAAATGGTTTTTGAATAGCTACATCTGAGTTCCCTTGTGCGATGGAATACGTGTTTTGGTTATTTAAAAGGCCACTTAATTGTACGGTGGAATCATCTTTTAAATTTACTAGCCAATAAGGTAATAGATTTCCGTTATTTCCGTAGATAAGCGAAATACTTGTTGGCCTTGCTGATAAGCGTTTATCGTCTGCCAAATTTATAGCTGTAGCTTTGCCGTTTTGCACTTGGATATAATAGGTATCCGCCTTGTTTTCTGCACTAATAATGAGGCGCCCACGGTTCTGATAACTATTCGTTTTAAGGTAACTATCTAGTATGATTTCTTGTGATAGGATATTTTTCATGGTGCCATTTGCGTCAATTTGATGCAATTCGAGCTGTTCGTCTTCGGTTTTTGTTGCGATGACAAACGCGCCGTTTTGATAACTTGGAACCGCTTCTTTGAAAATATTAGAATCGAAAGTAAAGGTTTTTTCGATTGTTTGATCTTGCACGTCATATAGATTCGCGAGCAAGTCATCTTCGTTTGGCACAACTAACATTTTCTTCCCTTTTTCAAATAAAAGAAGATGCTTGGACTCTTTTATGTCGTTTTTGTGTGCCACCTGATAATCTTGGTAACTGTTGTAGACAGCTACAGACAGCACTATGGCTGGTATGAAAAAGAATAGTAATGGTTTAATCGTAAACGCCTCCCTTTGACGATGATGTATATAAGTGAACCTGTTTACTATTATACTATAAGATTGTCGGTTATTTTGCTGAAATATGAAGTAGTAAGGAGCGCAGCGTTAGCTAAAATGGAAGAAAAACGAGAAAAACGAGATTTTTGTCATAACAAATTTTGAAAATTGTATCAAAATAATGATTTTTCGAAGCAAAAACTACTATTTTGGTAAAAAAATTCACAAATTAGACACAACTTAGATGGATGTTGCTGCCGCAGTCAATTGGATTGAAAAAAGCATGCTACATCTTCGCTGCGACTTGAAAAATGCATTGCTTATTTGGCATAAGCCAGCTATATTAAGAGCTGGTTCAATATTTTTCAAGGAGGACAATTATGAAAAAGTTCATTGGTGTCGTAAGCATTATCGTAATTTTAATGTTACCGCTTACTTCCTCTTTTTCGGCAAAAGCTGCAACTGGGAGCTACGGAGCAGGATTGACAGTGAAGTCAAAAATAACAACACGAGCAACCAATAAATCACTTAACTTCTTTCCTTATACAGATGACGATATACTGACTTATGAAGCACAAATGAGTATGAGTGGAAACTTTAAATCATGGGGACAGACCATTCACTTGGATAAAAATGACAAAATCGAGTTAACTAAAGCGCCAGAAATTGTGACAACTGGGGGTATTACGTCCGCAGATGTGAATGTAGAATATTCAAATGATGGTGTGAATTTTGAAACGGGAACACCTAGTGAAACGAATCGTTATCGCTGGGTAAAATATATGGTTACACAAGATGTAAAATGGGACACAACAACGCAACGTGTTCAGCTTTTCTTTGACGCTAAAAGTATTGCCAAAGAAGGCTTAACAGAAACGGATTTTAATCAAACAACGGGACATCAAGCGGAAGGACAATATTTTGCGACAGGGCGTGACGATAATCGCACGCGTACAACAAATATGTCGTATATGCCAACAGTGTTTTTCAAAAATCCTAAGATTTATGGGCAAACATTTGAGCGTTTAACGACCGAACATGGTATTCAAGGTTCATGGAGTACGCCAGCACCAAATAATCCGTTTGTATCTGGGATTGACGTTTTTTTATATGATAAAAATGACAATTTAATCGGGCAAACTGTTTCCGATCAAAATGGTTATTATGAATTCGATAAAATTTCGCGAACAGATGTGTACTACACGCACTTCAATGATCCGCAAAATCGTTATTATATGAGTTTCGTGCTGCGTTCATCAGACCCAGCAACGGCTGACCCAGGCGACTATGCTTGGTATAGTTTTGAAGGTAGTGATCAAACGGTTAGCGGAATTCAGTCTATTTACGATAGCGCCCGAAATAAGCAACTTAGGAAAGTAGAAAAGGCCATTGAAATCGAGACGCAAGATATTCACTATCGCATTGGTGACGAAAAACCAAATCTACGCCTCGGCGTAACGAAAGCCTATGATCGTTTTGAAGGAGACTTAACACAGTTCCGCCTTTATCACCAAGATGGCATGTTATTTTATGCAGATAGTCATAATGTGAATTGGGACGTTCCGGGTGTTTACCCAGTACAAGTCAGAATAATGAATATGAACGGTGCTTTCGGATATGGCGGTTCTCAAAACTCAACAACCACAGGCACGTTCAATGTGATTGTGACGAATTCGCTAGCACCAGTAATTGAGGCGGGCGATAGCGAAGTCTATATTGGCGAAAGTTTTGACCCGATGAAAGATGTCCGAGCAACTGATCCTGACGATGCAAGCGATATCACGGACCGGATTGTCATCGATGATAGTGCGGTAAACCTTCATGCGGTGGGAAAATATCCGATTAAATACAGTGTGACAGATAAAGACGGCGACAGCATAGAGAAGACGGTGTATGTCACTGTGCGCGACTTTACGATTGATGCGAGCGACGTCGAATTGTATGTCGGTGATGCGTTCAATCCGCTTGAACACGCTACAGCAAACGATTCCGTTGCGGGTGATATAACGAGCGATATCCGCGTCAAAGCAAGCAATGTCGACACCACGCAAGCTGGGAAGTACGCGGTCACTTACACGGCGACAAATCCAGACGGCCGTACAATCGAGAAAACCATTGCGGTCACAGTAAAAGACAAGGCAAGCCCTTTAATCCCTTTACCTCCTGAAAAAAGCAAGCCAGCGCCACCAAATGAAAATGCGAACAACGTAAAAGTCACGCCAATCAATGAAAAACCCATTACTAAAAGCTCGCTTGAAAAACAAGCGACAAGTTTACCGAAAACAGGAGATACAAATTCGCCATTTATAATTTTAGCTGGCCTTACGCTAGTTTTAGTTGCAATAAAAAGCAAGAAGCATCATTTCTGATGCTTCTTGCTTTTTTTCATCTCAATTTCCACAAAACCGCGGACACTATTTGTTAAAAAAACGCGTGAAGCCAGCTGTAAATCGCGGAACGTCAAAACTTGCTCAGAAATTTCCCCCTCTTCAAGCAAAGCCTGCCGAAAAATTCCGGGCAAAAGTCCGCACGAAAGCGCTGGTGTCACAAGTTTCCCGCCGATTTCCAAAACAAGGTTTCCGGAAATGAACTCCGTAAGCTCCTCTTTTTCGTTATAAAGCAAGGTTTCCGTGACATCTGGTTCACGCAGCTCCTCGTACATTTCGCGGCGGGTCGTTTTATGCGCCAAAAACGAATTTCGCGGTAGCGGTTTTGATGCAATTTTGGCCGTCCAGACGGGTGTTGTACAACTTATTTCCTGTACATCAAAAACAAAATCGCCGTTTCGCTTTAGCTCGGCCCGAAATTTAAACACGCCATTTGAATGCTCTGCTGCGGCCGTTTGCCACAATGAACGTGCGGCAGAACGCTCGAACGGCAACGCCCAAATTTGCGCGCTTTTTTCCATACGATCCAAATGGGCCTGAAGCCGTTTTAACTCCCCATTTTCAAGCCGCAGACTTTCAATTAATTCCACCGGCGGAAAAGCATCTGCCAAAACGGCCGATTTCGCTTCAATTTCCGCAAACTCCGCCGCCGCGTCTGAATCCCAAACAATGCCGCCACCAACCCCGTAACGCGCCACATTTGCTCGTAAATCAATTTGAATCGTCCGAATCGGCACACTCCAAATCATGTCCCCGTCTGGTTTCACGTAACCAATTGCGCCGCAGTAGACTCCGCGCGCCGAAGTTTCGAGCTCGGCAATGAAATCCATCGTGCTTTTCTTCGGTGCCCCTGTAATCGAGCCACATGGGAAGAGCGCTTCAAAAATCTCAAAAAGCGATTTCTCAGACGCCAGTTCCGCTGTCACCGTGGACGTCATTTGCCACACCGTCGGATACGGCTCAAGCTCGCATAATCGCGGCACGCGCACAGAACCCGGGCATGCAATTTGGCCAAGGTCGTTTCGCAGCAAGTCGACAATCATCACGTTTTCCGCCCGATTTTTTTCGTCGTTCGCCAGAAAATCCCGTCTCACCGCGTCCAATTCCGCCGTGTCCCCCCGTCGAACCGTGCCTTTCATCGGCCGCGTCGTCACTTTCCCCTTTTCCACCTTGAAAAAAAGCTCAGGTGAAGCAGAGAGAATTTGATGCGCGTTGGTCGTAAGCATGGCCGTGTACCGTGCCTCGCTTTGTTCGCGTAGGTGCCTGTAGGCTGAGCCCGTCTCAAATCCTGCCAGCACAGGGCTGTTTAAGCGTAGCGTAAAGTTCGTTTGATACGTATTTCCGGCCGCAATTTCCGCGCGAATGCGCGCAATGCGTGACTGATATTCAGGAAAAGTCATATCTGCGGTAAACGCAAAAGTCGGTTTAATACGCGGTGGCGCCTCAAAATTTGGAACCGGCGAATCAAATACCCCAAACCAAACGAGCGGCAAATTTTTATCCGCACAAAAGGTCCGCAAATATTCATTGAAGGCAGGCGCCGCTTCGTAGCTCACAAAACCCGCAATATAATAGCCGTCTTTCCGCCATTTCTCCGCCCGCTGAAAAACAGCCGCCACTTCCGCATGTGTGAACGCCATTAAAATTTCCTTCGGCTCACTAAAACACATTGTCTGCCCTTCAAAATCAAAACGCAACTGATTTTCCATACGCCACCTCTAAAAAGTTTTTCAAAATATGATGCCCATGCTCTGATAAAATGGCCTCTGGGTGAAATTGCACGCTATAAATGGGAAGTGTCCCGTGTTCCATCGCCATTAAAACGCCGTCCTGTGTCCAAGCCGTTTCAATTAGCGGTGCCAGAACCCCAGTTACCGCAAGCGAATGATAGCGCGCTACATCAAACGTACGAGGCAAATTGCGGAACAATTGCGATTCATTATGCGTCATGGCACTTGTTTTGCCGTGAACAATTTCGGGGGCAGAAACAACACGTGCACCGAAAAATGTGCCGAGCATTTGATGCCCCAAGCAAATCCCTAAAATGGGTTTTTTATCAAAATAACGCTCTATAAAAGCCAGTGTTTCCGGATAATCGGTCGGTTTCCCGGGGCCTGGTGACAATATGACGCCCTCATAATCATCTAACTGGGTGAGAAGAGGTAAATTCTCCGAAAAGACGACGTTCATGTCTGCGTTTAGTTCCAAAAAATATTGATAAAGGTTATATGTAAATGAATCGTGATGGTCGATGATAAGTAACATTGTCCGCCCCCCTTTTTTTTCGCTACTATTTCTTTTATAGCAAATTCAAGCAGGTTATACAAGTTAAGTTTGAACTTTTCGCCGTGGTGGAATGAAATAGAAAAAGCATCATTTTGGAGGGATAGAAATGCGAAACGAGCTGGAGGAACGAATTTTAAATGTGTTAGATGATCATAAAATCGGCGTTATGGCTACAGTGAAGGATAAATATCCGCACGTGAGATACATGACTTTTTTTCATAAAGGGCTAACGCTCTACACGGCAACGTTAAATACGCTTCCGAAATTGGACGAGGTGGAGCGAAATCCGCATGTTTCAGTACTTATCGGCTATGAAGGTGAACATGTAAAGACGGCTTTCGTTGAATTTAATGGTCGTGTTGTTGTAGAGCAAAATGAAGCGATCGTTGAAAACATTTGGGAACAAATCAACTCGGAATGGGTGGATAAAAAGCAACCTGGTTTTACGGTACTGAAAATCATTCCAGAGCAGATTCGCTTGTTTGACCTACCCACGGAGGAGCCAGAAGTACTGGATTTAATTTAAAGGCTTGAAAAAATCTCTTGAATGGTTTAGAATACAACTAAATTGATAAAAGAAAACGTTGACAAGAAATAGTACCAAATTTTTTGTTTGTGAGAGAGCAGATGGCTGGTGAAAATCTGTAACAAAAATTTGCGAATCCCTCTTGGAGTGAATGGTGGAACACATTTTGTTAGTAAATCATTCCGGTGCGAACCGTTAAATCCAAATGAAGCTGGAGATTTTCACAATCTCAACTAGGGTGGCAACGCGGATATCAACCTCCGTCCCTTCTCTGTATATTTGTACAGGAAGGGGCGGAGGTTTTTGTTGCGGCTCTTAGTGCTTCAGCACTTAGAGCCGCAATATAAGACCGAGCAAAGCGAGGTGTTAATCCATCAAAAGTCTCTTAGAACTTCAGCACTTAGAGCCGCAATATAAGACCGAGCAAAGCGAGGTGTTAATCCATCAAAGCTCTTAGAACTTCAGCCCTCAGTCTGCCCACCCGCCCAACCAAGCAAACATACACCCCAACACCATATAATCAAAGGAGGAAAAAATCATGTTAGACGTAAAATTACTAAGAAACAACTTTGAAGAAGTGAAAGCAAAACTCGCGCATCGCGGTGAAGACCTCGGTGATTTTGAAAAATTTGGCGAACTAGACGCGCGTAGACGTACGCTAATACTCGAAACCGAAGCCCTTAAATCAGAGCGTAATGCCGTTTCGGAACAAATTGCTGTTTTAAAACGCAACAAAGAAAATGCCGATGCAAAAATTGAGGAAATGCGAATTGTTGGCGATAAAATTAAAACGCTCGATATTGAACTGAAGGACATTGATGAAAAATTAAACGCGATTTTGATGGCAATTCCAAACATTCCGCACGAATCAACTCCGATTGGCGAAACAGAAGATGACAATGTAGAGATTCGCAAATGGGGCGAACTTCCAAACTTCAACTTTGAACCAAAAGCGCACTGGGATTTAGGCACGAACCTTGATATTTTAGATTTTGAAGGCGCCGGCAAGGTAACTGGAAGCCGCTTCGTATTTTATAAAAAGCTCGGAGCACGCCTTGAACGCGCGCTTTTAAACTTCATGATGGACCTTCATTCCGAAGAGCATGGCTACGAAGAGATGCTTCCGCCGTACATGGTGAATCGCACGAGTATGACTGGGACAGGCCAGCTTCCGAAGTTCGAGGAAGATGCTTTTCTTGTTGAAAAAGAGGATTATTTCTTGATACCAACAGCTGAAGTCCCAGTGACAAATTACCACCGGGATGACATTTTAAAAGCAGAAGACTTACCGCGCAAATACACGGCGTTTAGCGCGTGCTTCCGCTCAGAAGCAGGTTCTGCGGGTCGCGATACACGCGGACTAATCCGCCAACACCAGTTCAACAAAGTCGAATTGGTCCAGTTCGTAAAACCAGAAGATTCCTACGAGGCGCTCGAAAAGTTAACGAACAACGCAGAAGAAGTTTTAAAACGATTAGAACTTCCGTATCGCGTGCTTAGCATGTGCACCGCCGACCTAGGTTTCACAGCAGCCAAAAAATACGATTTAGAAGTGTGGATTCCAAGTTACGGGACGTACCGCGAAATTTCTTCTTGCAGTAATTTCGAAGCTTTCCAAGCACGCCGCGCCAATATACGCTTCCGCCGTGAACTAAACGGCAAGCCTGAATTCGTGCATACATTAAATGGATCCGGCCTAGCAATTGGTCGCACAGTCGCTGCCATTTTAGAAAACTATCAAGAGGAAGACGGCTCAATCCGCATTCCAAAAGCACTTCAATGCTATATGGGTGGAATTGAGAAAATCGAAGCACCTAAATAATTAGATTTTGTTCCGTCAAAATAAAAAAGCATCATTCAGTAATCATGCCATCTCGAAAAAGGGGCTTTACTGGAATGATGCTTATTTTTTATTTATGTCCCAAACTCTTTTTTTGTAGGTTTGTACTTCTAAGACCAGACGCATTTTTTCTAGTAGTTGCTAAGTTTTCTGGTTCTATCTTATTAATAGAAGTTAAAACAACTAATCCAAGGTTTCGTTCCACGTCTTGAGCGGTTTTAATTGTATTATCAAACAGATTTCTAATGAACATAATTATAATGCCAAGTATTAATCCAAATGCTACTGAAAGAGCTAACATGATAGACTTGTGTGGTTTTATAGGAGCCATTTTAGGGCTATAAACAGCGGGCGATAAAGTATAAACATTATTGACGTTCATGATTTTTGGTATGGTCTTACTAAATATATTAACAGTTTCATTTGCGATTTTAACAATATCTTTTGGATTAGAGCCTTCTACGCTGACTTGTATAACTTGAGAATCAGTAGGACTTGTTACGGTAATCATTTGGCTTAGTTCATCGACGGAGTACTTGTTATCCATTAAGCTTGAAACTTGGGATAAAATACGCGGACTTTCCATGATGGAAGTATAGGTATTTACAAGTTTTAGATTGGCTTGCACATCTTCTGCTTGGGAAGTGCTTTTTTCAGAATTCGCTTGATTGATAAGCACTTCAGATTCACTTTTATAAATGGGTACAGAAAAAAAATAGAGATAGATAACCATTACTAATAAACTAGCACAAGTACTAAAAATAATAATCCACTTGTTTTCTTTCAAAATATTCCATAATTGACTTACATCTAGGGTATTTTCCATGGCTTCCTCCTGGTTTTATCAACACTAAAAATGCTTTCCGTGATTTCTAGGCTGATTCTAAAATAATGTAGTGCTAACGAGAAGAGAGTTACAACCTTTTTGTTGCATAACCAATCCATATATCTATCGCGCGTAAATATTAAAAGATGTGTATATTTATTGGTCATTTTTCGTGCATGTTGTTAATTTTATCACAAAGGAACTAACTGCTACATTTTAGCACTATTTATGTAGCTTGAGAAGAGCTGAAATCACACTTTAGTAGCTTATTTATCTATATAGGCCTAAAAATGGGGCGAAAATGTGACAGTTTATTTTATGAGGGCTGTGTAAGGGCTTAATCACGTTGACAAGCATTAAGAGGCGTAGTATATTTTAACACAAGGTTAATTTTATAATTACAGCTAAAGAAAAGAGGTCAATTTAATATGCCGGGTTTTTTTGGATTTATTTCAAATAAAGAAACAGCATTAGAAAAAGATATAGAGATTTATGACATTATTGAGGCAAACGATAACCTTATTGAAGAAAAAAATACAGTGAATACACCAAATTTATACGGTCGTTTTTTTAGAAATACAGTTAAAAAATTTGAACAAGATAAGACTTTTTCTCAAAATGAGGAAGCGTTTTTTATTGTCGACGGGGTAATTTTAAATAAACTTGATTTAATGGAAAAATATGAAATTAAAGATCGGAATATGTTTTCCTTAACGCAAAAGATGGCTCAATCTGCATCTAAGCCATTCTTTAATGAATTTCGCGGACATTTTTCAGGGGTGTTTTTAGACAAAACATCACATACTTTTAATCTATACACAAATCATATCGGAAATAAGGAAGTCTTTTATTATTTAGACAAACAGACAGATATTTTGTATTTTGGTACGGATGTAGACATTCTTGTGAAGTTGGTGCATAAACATGCAGGCAAACGTTTCAAACTAAAAAAGAATGCAGCATATAGCATGATTACGCATTCCTATACATTATGTAATGATACGCTTTTCGAAGACATGTACCGATTAACACCAGGACATTATTTACAATATTCAGCCAATGGAATTGAAAAAAAATGCTATTTTGAAATAGATAATACGCCAATCGATATTACAGAAGAAGAAGCAATGGCTAAAATCGACGAACTCTTTAGAAATTCTGTAAAACGTTCTTTTGAAAAAGATAAGGAATATGGCTACAAGCATATAGCCGCTTTAAGTGGTGGTTTAGACTCAAGAATGACGACATGGGTTGCGCATGATATGGGCTATACAGACACATTAAGTTATACTTTTTCACAAACTGATTATATGGACGAAACGGTTCCAAAGAAAATGGCGAGTGAATTGAAAAATGAATGGCTGTTTAAGTCACTAGATAATGGGATATATTTGTACAAATACTTTGAAGAAGCGGTGAAGATTTCTGGAGGTAGATGTCAAAGCTGTAGTATCACGCCTACGCTTAGCATGGCTAACACGTTAAACATGGATCAATTTGGTATTGTTCATACGGGGCATCTAGGCGGTGCTATTTTAGGAACGTATTATGAAAAAGGTAGGAAGCAAGAATTCCATCCTGGTTCAGGTGCGAACTCGACGCGTTTGATTGAAAAAGTTCAATATACGGAAGAAAATTCCTTCCATTTAAAAGATAAAGAGATTTTTAAACTGTATAATCGCGGTTTTACTGGGAATCTTATGGGCTTAAAACCATTTCTTAAAACGACGGAAGCCATTTCGCCGTATACGGATGTTGAATTTATGTCGTTCACTTTGACGTTACCATTTAAATACCGTACAGGGCATAACATTTACATTAAATGGATTAATAAATATTATCCAGAAGCTGCGAATTTCGTTTACGATAAGGTAAAAGGAAAAATTAATAGAAAATTAATTAGAGTTAAAGGTGTATCAATTCCTTGGACAAGTATTCCTGCAGCGTTTGTAAAACTTGTGAAAATCAAGCTAGGTTTGAAATTGAATTCCAAGAATCATATGAACCCTATTGACTATTGGGCGAAAATCAATCCAGATTTAAGTAATTTCTACCAAGAATCATTTAATAAAAATATCGATTTAATTAAAGATGAAGAACTAAAGAAAGACTGTCAATTTGCATTTGAGTCGGGGAATTCAATGGAAAAAGACCAAATCATTAGTTTTATGGAGTTTTTGAGAATTATGAAAGGGTATATGGAATAAATTCATATATTCTTCAATCGACTTTATGCGTATTTTTTGTTCGCTAATTGTTAGAAGATGGTGCACATCTTATCAATTATTGCGTCCAACTTGTTGTTTGCTTATCTCGAAGTTTGCCTAGGTAATTCTTAACGCCGATGCAGACAAAAAGTTAATTTTGCTTGAAGGGGTACCGCAGAGAGGACATCTAGGCTATGAAAAAAAGTAACAGCATTTTAAATAAATTTTTATCGATTTCGATCGGGAGCTGGGTAGCTCTTATTATTGGATTCATTAGTACACCGATTGCAACGCGGTTAATTTCACCGGATCAGTTTGGTAAGGTGTCAATGTTTTTGCTAGCAGCTGAAATACTAGGCGCTGTGGCATTATTAGGCGCTGACCAGAGTTTTAACCGCTTTTTTTATGAAGAAGAAGAGGATAAGCGAAAGTATTTATTGTTAATTTGCTTGAAGCTGTCTATGCTTGCTTTTGCGATATTGTCAATCGGCGTATTGATTTTTTATAAAGATATTTCGAATTTTATCTTCTCATACGTTAGTTTTTGGCTAGTACTGCTACTTGTTTTGTATGCACTTTTACGGATAATTAATACGTATGCGTCCGTAGTTGTTAGAATGCAGCAGAAAGGTAAAGTGTTCTCGTTTAAACTCATTTTGAGTAAGTCGCTTGAGTTTGCTGGGATTTTGATGTTCGCCTTTTTCTTAGGGAATCAATTTGAAGTTATTATTTATGCTTATATGTTTAGTATGGCGGTTGTTTCGATCGTTATAATCGGAGTGGAGCACAAGTTTTGGAATTTCTTTAAAAAAGGAAGTATTAAAATTAAAAGCCACTCGTCTGATATTCTGAAATACGGCGTTCCGCTAATGGTGACGCTCTTAATGACGATGCTATTTGAATCCATTGACCGAATTGCGATTAAACAATGGTCGAATTACACTGAAATTGGTTTGTATTCTGCGGCTTTTAAAATTGTGACGATTTTAAACACGCTACAACTTAACTTTACTGCGTTTTGGGTGCCTTTAAGTTATGAGAAATTTAAGGAGAACCCGAATAATACTAAGTTTTTCAAGGATATGCAAGTGGTCGTTAGTTATGCCATGTTAATTATCGCAGTGTTAGTCGTGATGTTTAAAGACGTTATTGTTCTTATGCTTGGAAGCGAATATGGTGGTGCCGCACAAATTATGCCATTCTTAGTATTTGTTCCAGTGCTCTACACGATATCAGAAGTAACCGTAGTAGGAATTAATTTTTATAAAAAAACGAAGCTCCATATCCTTATTGTGGCTCTAGTATGTTTATGTGGAGTTATAGGAAACTTGTTGCTCGTGCCATATATAGGTGCAACAGGGGCCGCGATATCTACAGGCCTATCCTATATCGTATTCTTTTCACTAAGAACTTATTTCTCATTAAGGTACTTTAAAGTAAGTTATAAGCTGTTTCAATTATATGCAAGTATTGCGCTGTTAGTAGGCTATGCCTTTTATGCGACTTTTGTAAAAGATATATGGAGTTCGTTCTTTATTGGAGTCGTTCTATTAATTGTCATTTCGGTGATGTATCGTGGCACTGTGAAAATGATGTGGCAAAAATCAATGGGGATTGTAAGGTCATTTTCACGAAAAGGGTAAAAAGGGTTCTTCATTTTAGAGTAAACCTATATTGTGATTGAAAATGTTTTGATATATACTAAAAAACGGGAAAATTTATAGAAAAAATAAAGATGTGTAAGGATGTAATTGTCATTAAAAACAGACCTCTAAACGTATATATTTTTATAATACTAACTGTAGCCTGCCCAATTATAGACATGATAAATGGTTTCTTTCTAGCATCAGGAACTTCTACACCTATAGGAATGGTTTATCGATTTGGATATTTTGCTTTCTTAGTTTTAATGATTATTGTTGAGAAACTTCCGAAAACATATTATACCTATCTAACCATTTTCTTTATACTCGGAAATTTATTAATGTTTTGCTTGCAAGGTATTTTCTTGAAGAATAGTCCCGCGTGGATATTCGCAGACTTTTCGGTGTACATTAAATATTTCCTGTGGGTGCTAATTCCTTATTATGTTTATCAGCGGAGAGAAATTTTCAAAACCATTAATTTTGAAAATATCTTTCTTGCATTAGGCTCTTTGCTCACAGCAGAACTTTTGATTCCGTATGTTTTAGGTGTCGGGCGTCAAACTTATTCAACAGCAGGAGCAGGATATAAAGGCTTTTTCTTTGAGCAAAACTCCATTTCATTTGCGCTTATCATTACACTCACAATAACGACGCATGTCCTTATTAAAGAGCTACAAAAAAGATGGGGCAAGAAAGTGTTCTTTTTACTCTTACTTTTTGCTGGAAATGTAGTGAGTTTATTCCTTTTGGCAACAAAAACGGTCGTTGTGTACGCGGTTCTGACTGTTGCGTACCTTTTAATTAGAGTAGTTTTCAAAAAACATTACCATTCAAATGTGCAGCGAGCTTTTGTTTGGCTTACGGCCATGTTTGCAGTAATCTGGATATTCTTTAGAGGAATTCAATCAGCGACAGAACTTGTCGCAGGTTCCGTTACTCGGATGCAATATTTTTACAGAGTCTATGATGGTGATTTGCTTCGCTTGCTGTTTAGTTCTAGAAACGTATTTTTAGAAGGTGCCGCCAAGTTATTCTTTAATGATCCCAATTTTGCGTTCACTCTTTTTGGTGGACAAGGATTCCAGTATCGTTTTGAGAAATTTGGGCGTTTAGGCGTTGTTGAAATGGATTTCTTTGATTTATTTTTCGGTATGGGACTTATCGGAACGGCGTTGTTTATTTTTATGATGCTGTATTTCATCTTCCGCGCTTTTAAACGCAAAATGAAATCAATTTATACGTTTGCGCTAGTCATTACATTAGTCTATATCTTTTTTGTTGGACACGTTCTGTTTTCTGCAATGTCGGCAACGTTCCTCGGCTTAATTTGTGCAGGAATTATTTTGGCAAGTAGCAAAAAGGATGATGACGGTGCAAAATTAGAGCTCGACCAACCCGAAAACAATACATCAACCTAATTTTGCGTGAAGTTTAGAGGTTTTTGACATGTCGGCGGCCATTTAAAATGGCTGCTTTTTTTGTTTTGAAAAATACACAACTTATCCATATCTTTCTAGGCGGATTTATGGTATTTTTAAACATGTTGATTCAATTTTGAAAGGAGGGAAATAAGATGAGAAAAGCAATTGCTGAATTTATTGGAACTTTTGTTTTAGTATTGTTTGGTACCGGGACGGCTGTTCTAGGCGGCGGGATTGAAGGCATTGGCATTCCAGGCATTGCGCTTGCATTCGGTTTATCGATTGTGGCGATGGCGTATAGTATTGGAACAATTTCCGGGTGTCATATTAATCCGGCGGTTTCCATTGCGATGTTTGTCAATAAACGTTTGTCTGCGAAAGACTTGGCTGTATACATAGTAGCGCAAATTTTAGGTGCCATTGTGGCGACGCTAACACTGCGTACGTTCTTAATTTCTTCAGACTTGGCCACTACTAACTTAGGGCAGAATGGTTTTGGGAACTTAACTGCTTCAGGCGCGTTTCTAGTAGAAACTATTTTAACGTTCGTTTTTGTTTTAGTTATTTTAATTGTAACAGGAAAAAATGGGAACGCACCGTTTGCTGGTCTAGTTATTGGTCTAACACTCGTTTTAATCCACTTATTAGGTATTCCATTAACGGGTACATCTGTGAATCCGGCGAGAAGTATTGGCCCGGCACTATTTGCTGGCGGCGAAGCACTTTCGCAACTTTGGCTGTTCATCGTAGCACCGATTGTCGGTGGCGCACTTGCGGCTATTGTAAGCAAATTCGCGTTTAATAGTGAAGAGAAGTAAATAAAAAAACCACGAATTTTCGTGGTTTTTTTATTGCAATTGTTGCTCGGCGAAAGAAGCATAGAGCGGGTGGCTTTCGACTAATTCGGTGTGCGTTCCGCGTCCTGTAATTCGCCCGTTTTCAATGAAGAGGATTTGGTTTGCTGACACGATGGTCGACAGGCGATGCGCGATAACGAAAGTTGTTCGGCCAGACATTAAGTTCGCGAGTGCTTGCTGCACAATTTGTTCGGACTGGCTGTCTAGGCTGGCCGTTGCTTCGTCAAGCATTAAAATTTTAGGATTTCTTAGGAAAGCACGTGCAATCGCAATTCGTTGTCGCTGCCCGCCAGAAAGCTTAATGCCGCGTTCGCCCACTTCAGTTTGCATTTTTTCTGGCAACTTCTGAATAAATTCATCGGCGTAGGCAAGTTTTGTGACGGCCCACAATTCGTCTTCGCTCACTTCGCGGTCTAAGCCGTAGGTCAAATTGTCGGCGATTGTGCCGGATAGCATAGCACTTTCTTGTGAAACGTAGCCAATTTGGGAGCGCCAAGACTTGGTCGAAATCGCTGTAAGCGGTGTGTCGCCAACGTAAATCGCCCCGGTCGCAGGCTCGTAGAAGCGTTCTAAAAGGGCGAATAAAGTCGATTTTCCGCCACCACTTGGACCAGCAAAAGCCACAACCTCACCCGGATTCGCAGTAAAGCTGATGCCGTCAAGAATGGTGTCACTGCCCGCATACGCGAAGGATACATCTTCAATATGAACTTTTTCCCCCGAAATATCTTTTTCAACACCATTTTGAAGTTCTTCACTCTCTTGGTCTAAAATCTGTGAAATTCGTTCGGTGGCTCCTTTAGATTTCTGTAGTTGCGTGAAGAATGTGACAAACGATGTGACTGGCACAATAATTTGAAACAAATAAAGCAGAAAGGCGATAAGCGTTCCGGTTGAGAGTGTGCCAGAAGTGACACGGATACCGCCATAACCAATGATTGCTACGATAACCCCCATGACGACAAAGAAAATGAGCGGAGCGAGGACAGACACAACTTTTGCCTCGCGAATACCAAATCCAAACAAGCGATTGATACCTTCTGAACCACGTTTTTGCTCTAAATCTTCCGCGTTTGATGCCTTCACTAGACGCGCTTCTGACAACGTTTGACTAATCATACCCGTAAAGTCGGCGGTTTCCTTTTGAAGGCCTTTGGAAATTTTGAACATGCGCTGCCCAAGCGGCGCTACGATTAGTGCGGTGACTGGGACGGCGATTAAAATAACGAGAGTCATTTTCCAATCCATGAAAAGTAAAATAGTGACGGCGCCGATAACCGAAATAATCCCTGTAACAAATTGCGGCAGATGGTCTGCGATAAGCTCTTTAAGTAAGACGGTATCATTAATCATTCGACTTACGGTTTCGCCAGTTTTGGTATTATCATAATATGGAACTGGTAAGTGAATGATTTTATTCCATAAACGAATACGAATGGTGGCTACCATTTTTTGCCCCATATAATTAAGTAAAAAAACAGAGAAGCCATTTGCGATTGCCTGAAGGACAAATGCGGCCACGATGATGGCAATTAAACTGCCGTTTATTTGTGATAATGAAAAGCCATCAATTAAATCTTTTGTAAAAAGTGGCACTACAAGGCCGGCGACGGTTGTAATGATGCTCGTGATTAAGGCAACACTGATAATCCAGTTCGCTGGTTTTACGGATCCTAGAAGACTGAAAAATTTGTTCCATGTATAGGTCGTTTCAGTTGTTTTTTTATTCATGTATTTTTCCCCCATTCCTGTTCTATTATATAGAGAAATTTCACGAAGTGCGTCATCCTTAAGAGGTAATTTTTTTAAGAAATGACAGTGAAAAATTGTCACAAATAATTCATTAATATTCGTTTTTAATCTAAAATTAGCTACAAATATAGATTTTCAAATCAACAAAGTGATTTAATTCACGATAGTTTGGTAGATTTTTGTATAATCGGAATATTATGCTAATTTGCTTGTGATATAATCATAGAACTAAAGCGTTCACAAGGAGGATCTATGTTTCCTGTCAAAACTGATCATGTTAACTTAGAATTGAAAAATTTATTAGAAATTTGCTACGAGCACCCAAGGTACAATGAAAATTGTTCCGTTTTCACTACCAAAAAAGGAGATATCCTCCAGACAGTAGGCGAGGACAAAAAGAAGATTTATTTTATTCTAGAAGGGTACTTTGGTGTTTTTATCCAAAGGAAGAATAAAAACGCACGTGAAACATTTTCGAAACAGGCCATCATTCGCTTTTTGCAGAAAGAAGATACATTTGGCTTACAATATTTATTTTCAGATAACTGGGAATCAAAGGTTTGTATTCAAAGTCTTGGAAAAGCAAAAGTAATGGAAGTGGATTGCACGTTTTTAAGAGGAATTCTTGAAGAAATTGATCCAAAGCGTAATTTTATTTTGGCGCAAATGGGTATCAAAATAAATGAATCAAGAGAGTTTTCGGAATTGAGTTTTTATAAAAAAGAAGAGCGAATTCGAAAAGCATTGCTTCAATGTGCAAATAAACTTGGGACTTTTTCACAAGATGGTATTATTTTGCCGAAAGAAATTACTCAGGAAGTTTTGGCTCGTTACACAAGCACATCACGCGAGTATGTCGCGTGCACAATCCAAGCTTTAACTAAAGAAGAGATTGTTCGTAATAAGCCGAAACCACTACTTATTTTGGATAAATCTAAATTATAGGGAATGAAGATGCAGCGGGCGATAAGCTGTATCTTTTTTGTTTTCTTCAATTTGCGTTATAATGGAACCGTAAATTTGAAAGCGTTTTAAATGAAGGAGGAATTGGCATGAAGTTTTTCATTGATACGGCAAATGTAGAGGAAATTAAGAAAGCTAGCCGGATGGGATTTATTGCTGGTGTGACGACAAATCCGTCGCTAATCGCGAAAGAAGGTCGGGATTTTGGCGAAGTGATTCAGGAAATTACAGCTATTGTAGATGGTCCAATTAGCGGCGAAGTAGTCAGTCTTGAAGCGGACAAGATGGTTGCAGAAGGTCGTGAAATCGCGAAAATTCATCCAAATATGGTTGTGAAAATCCCAATGACGGGCGAAGGCTTGGCGGCTGTCAAAGTCTTGCATGCGGAAGGGATTAAAACGAATGTGACACTCGTATTTTCGGCAGCACAAGCGTTACTTGCGGCGCGTTCAGGCGCAACTTACGTATCTCCATTTTTAGGTCGCCTTGATGATATCGGCCAGGACGGTTTAGAATTAATTCGCGACATCGCGGAAATTTTTGCTGTTCATGATATAGAAACGGAAATCATTTCAGCAAGCGTCAGACACCCCATCCATGTCATTGAATGTGCACGAGCAGGTGCGGATATTGCTACAATCCCGTATAAAGTTTTCGAACAGATGCTAAGACATCCTTTGACCGACACAGGGATTGAGAAATTTTTAGCAGATTATGAGGCCTCAAAAAAATGAATCGCACCTATCTTGTGAAAAAAGAACATCATATGCACAGGCCGAACCCCCTTTTTGTTGGTAAAAATGAAGGCGTTTGGACCTTTCAAGAAGACGAGGACTACCCAGGCTGGATTTTTTGCAAAGTCAAGGCGTCGGGGCTAGAAGGCTATGTTCCAAAGCAAATACTTATCTCGGATGAAAGCGGGAAGTCTGCTACCGTTTCTGAAGACTACTCAGCGCGTGAGCTCGCTGTGAAACCAGGCGATAAAGTCGAAAGTAATCGCGAATTAAACGGCTTTGCGTGGTGCGTTGATGAGGACGGAATGGCTGGCTGGATACCGCTTGATAAATTAGCGTAAATTTCAAAATGAAATTTTTTAAGTTTCGAAAGAGTGATATAATGGTAGCCAAGCATTTGTTTTCAGATGTTTGGCTATTTTTGACGGCACAAATTGTTTGAGAAAAGAGGTTTTGAAGATGGAAAATGTCAAACAACTTCAGGCGGCGATTTTTAATGCGAGTAAAATTGTTTTTTTGACTGGCGCAGGCGTATCGGTGCCTTCCGGAATTCCAGATTACCGGTCGAAAGACGGCCTTTACAAAGGGTATCAGAATCCGGAGTATTTACTTAGCGCCACTTGTTTGAAACGTGAGCCAGAATTGTTTTATGACTTTGTGACAAAGAATATGTATTATCCAAAAGCAAAGCCGAACGGGATACACTTGAAAATGGCGGAACTAGAGCGGGATAAAGCTATCACGATAATTACGCAAAACATTGATGGTTTGCATGAAAAAGCGGGTTCTAAAAAGGTCATTGATTTTCACGGGAACTTATATGATTGCTACTGTCAAAATTGTGGTGCAGCGATTCCCGCGGCGGAGTATTTGAAATCACGAATTCATGCGCAGTGCGGTGGTGAAGTCCGACCAAACGTCGTTTTATACGGTGAAGGCATTTCTGAAGAAGCCATTTCAGGCGCCGTTTTCGCAGTGCAAACCGCGGATTTGATCGTCATTGTGGGCACAAGTTTCCAAGTGAGTCCATTTTGCAATTTAATCGAGTATCGGAATAATCAGGCAGCCATTTTTGCGGTGAACAAAGAGGCATTACGGATTGCCGCTCCTGTTGAAATGATTCAGGCGGATGCGCTGCGGGTATTTGAAAGCCTTTAAGGGAAATCGGGCGCGCAGTTTTGACCAAAAGGGGGAGAACATGGTAAAATTTGAATAACTGGGAGCGTTTTCCAGTCAAAATTTTCTTTTATTAAGGAGTGGACGGCTACATGTCACCTGACCCCGAGAGTCAGCAGATTATTTTACAACTCATACTTATTTTGGTGTTAACTTTACTCAATGCATTTTTTGCTTCGGCAGAGATGGCGCTTGTATCTTTAAACAAAGGTCGGATTAAAAATCAGGCCGAGAATGGCGATAAGAAAGCAAAGAAATTGGTGACGTTAATTGAAGACCCGAGCAACTTTCTAGCGACAATTCAAGTGTGTATTACGCTTGCTGGTTTTTTCTCGAGTGCTTCGGCAGCGACAAGCATTGCCACCCGCTTTGAGTCTTATTTAGGCGGCGGAGCATTTGCAAAAGAAATGTCGATTATTATTGTCACAATTATTCTTTCCTACATTACGCTTGTATTCGGTGAGCTTTATCCGAAACGCATTGCGCTACAAAAATCAGAGGCGATTGCTCGTTTTTCGGTTGGCCCGATTCGCGTTGTTGGAATGTTACTTCGCCCATTCGTAAAATTGTTGTCACTTTCGACAAATGCGCTTGTGAAATTAACGCGGATGACGGATGCAACAGAAGATGACCGCATGACGCGAGAAGAGATGCAAATGTTGATGGAATCGAGTTCAAAAGATGGCATTATTGAGGAAGAAGAACTTAGCATGTTGCGCGGTGTATTTGAACTTGATAATAAATATGCGCGTGAAGCGATGGTGCCACGAACGGATGCCTTTATGATTGATGTGGATTTTGCACCAGAAAAAATTTGTGATTTATTGCTGGAAGAAAACTATTCGCGAATTCCGGTCTACATGGGAGATCAGGATTCTGTCTATGGTATTTTGCATTTAAAAGACTATTTTGTAGAAGCACGAAAAGTTGGTTTTGATCATGTAGACATTAAAAAACTGGTGAAAGAGGCTTATTTTGCTCAAGAAACAATGTTTATTGATGATTTGCTGAAAAACATGCAGCGCACACGTAATCAGATGGCGATTTTAATGGACGAGTACGGCGGTGTTGCGGGAATCATTACTATTGAAGATTTATTAGAAGAAATTGTCGGCGATATCGATGATGAATATGATGACTTAACAAATGAATTTGTGAAAATAAATGACCATACTTACGAGGTTGACGGAATGCTTGCACTGGACGACTTTAATCGCATGTTTCACGTGGAACTTCCCGCTCGGGGTGTGGATACAATTGCTGGCTTTGTCTTGACGCTACTAGGCAGTATCCCAAATGACGGGGAAAAAGCAGTGGCAGACTACGAACAATTTACGTTCACAGCACTTGAAGTAAAAGATGCGCGTCTTGTCTCACTGCGAGTGGAAATTAATCCATTGCAGCAGCAGGAGGAAGCGGCGGACACAATTTGACGGCTTACTAAGTTTGCCGGAAGCAGGGCAATTTGTCCTGCTTTTTGTATAGGGGGAGAAAAAAATGCCAAACATTAAGGAAATCGCGAAACAAGCGGGTGTTTCAGTGACGACAGTATCGCGTGTTTTAAACAATCATCCGTATGTGGCGAGCGAAAAGCGCGCGCGCGTAGAAGAAGTGATGCGCGAGCTTGACTACATACCAAACCGGAGTGCGACAAACTTGGCGCTTGGCAAAACGAACACAATTGGTGTGATTTTACCCTATAACGATCACCCGTGGTTCGATAAGGTTGTAAACGGCGTACTGGACGCGGCTTTCCGGAAGAAGTACTCGGTGACGCTATTTCCAACGGGCTACGATGCAAAAACAGAAGAAAAATATTTGATGATGCTAAGAACGAAACAAGTGGACGGGCTCATCATCGCTTCGCGCGCGAATACGTTGGAGCTAATTCAGCAGTATGCGGAGTACGGCCCCATCGTCGTAAGCGAGGAAACGGACATTCCCGAACTTTCGTGCGCCTATATCGACCGCGCCAAAGCGTACCAAGAAGGCTTTCTTTTTTTGAAGGAAAAAGGATATCGTGACGTCTGTTTCACGAATGGACGGGCTAGAAGCATTAGCCCAAGTACGCGCCACAAAATGAGTGCCTTTGAAAAAGTGTATCAAAAAAATGCGGCAGACTATGCCTTGAATGATTGCTACACAGTTGAAGACGGCATAGCGGCTGCCCGATATTTTTTTGAAGAAAGCGGCATGAAACCAGATGCAATTTATTCAAACGGCGATGAAGTCGCAGCGGGCATCATGGTCTATGCGCGCGAAAAGGGGCTTCGTGTACCAGAAGACTTGGCGATTTTAGGGCAAGAAAATTTGCCGATTGGATTCGTGCTTGAACTTACAACGCTCGACCACAATCTGAAAAAATTAGGCGAAATGGCTTTTTCAATATTTTATTCAAAAGAAGTAAGAAAAGAGCGAATTGAGCATGCGCTAATCGTTCGAAAATCAGTCTGAAAAATTTAAATTGAAAACGCTTGACATGAAACCCGTTTCATCATGTACAACTTAGGTAGAGACTTTGAAGGGGGCGAAAATAATGATTGTGTCAGGTGTTTGCAAAGTTTACTCAGAAATTGGTATGGAATATCAGTACGGGGAATTTTATGTGGAACGTGATTATTTGGTGTTTGAGCGAAATTACAGTTATGGTTTGGGAAAACGCCACACGTATCCGCTCGCAAGTTTGCGTAATATTGCGCTTGTTCCAGAAAAAGGCGGACAATATTTAACTTTTTCTTGTGAAAATACCCGGTTTGAAATTGCGGATAGTACAAATGAATTGAAACCTTTTGCCGATGAACTTCGCGCTGAAAGATACGGTATGCCAGAACCGAATCGGTTAAAGCGCAGTAAATATACCCCGCATCATCATTATGTTTTTGCAAAATAAAGGAGGAATAAAGATGTATAAAGCGATTATTTTTGATGTTGATGGAACAATTTTAGATACAGAAAAAGCGGTTTTACATTCTCTTCAATCTGTTTTGCAAGAAGAAGGACTCACGTATACGCAAGACGAACTGCGTTTTGTTTTAGGGATAACCGGCAAGAAAGCGCTTGCCCAATTGGATATTTTAGACGAAGAAGAAATTTTTGAGAAATGGGTGGAACGCGAAGCATCGCTCATTCATGAGGTGGAAATTTTTGAAGGCATTAAAGAGGCGCTTGAAGCGATTCCGCAGAGCGGTGTTGTCACTTCGAAAAATGCAGTAGAAATGGAGAAGGGCTTTTACCCGTTCGGTATTGACCACCACTTCGATGCGATTGTTTGCGCGAGTGATACGACGGAACACAAACCTCACCCCGCTCCTTTGCTGAAAAATATTGAAATGCTAGCTTTAAAACCTTCCGACGTCATTTACATTGGCGACTCCGCGTATGACATGGCCTGTGCGCACGCTGCCGGTGCTCATTTCGGCCTCGCACTTTGGGGAGCCAAATCAAAAGACGGATTTGAGAAGGCGGAATTTATTTTTGAAACGCCGGAAGAGATTTTGGCGCATATATAGACATTGAAAAGGTGGCTCGAATTTTCGAGCCACCTTTTTTAAAATTGTAATTCTTCTTCTTGAAGGCGTTTTAGGCGTAGTGATAATAGAATGAAGCGTTTCTTGTTTCCGTCGTCGAGAGCAAGATCAATTTCGGTTTGAATTCTTGCTATCCGTTGTTTTTGACCGAGCATTGTCATGTAGCACTCAATAAACGTATTCATTAATGCCCGTTCCTTGGCTAACTCCTCGTATTGCTTGGATAGAGAACTCGAAAAAGGTTGCAGTGCCATGACAATCACTCCTTTAATGAATATTTAGAAAATTTATACTTTCTTATACCACCATTTTTTTTTGATAAAACGTGAGCAAACAAAAAAGTCAGCAAATTGTACTGACTTTCTCATAAAATGACACTTTGGTTGCGCCCAGCGTTTTTTGCCTGATAAAGTGCGCGATCTGCGAGGTGCTGAATTTCAGGAAATTCACGTGAATCGCAAGCTGTCGCTACACCAATTGAAATGGTGATGGAAATTTTTTGTGTGGTGTCAATCGGGATGGCAGAGTTTTGAATGGCGATGCGAATTTTTTCGGCGAGGTCATAGGCGGCCTTTTCATCAAAATTAATCGCCAAGATGCAAAATTCTTCTCCGCCCAAACGAAAGGCGTTCCCTTTTTCCAAACAGTGCTCTTGAATGATTGAAGCGCATGATTGAAGCACTTTATCACCTGCGAGATGCCCATAACTATCGTTTACAGATTTAAAAAAATCGATATCGAGCATTAAAGCGCTTAATTTGTTTACTGTGGTATCTTCCATGAGTAGCTGAATTCGCTGGTCAAATGCGCGTCGGTTCGCAAGATTTGTGAGGGCGTCTGTGAAAGCGCGCTCGGTTTCAACAATATACAAATGCCGCGTCCGTCGCATATCAAAAAGCACGGCATAAAGAATAAGTAATGCAAGGCCGTTGAAAACCGTCCAAGTAGTGATTAAAATAAGCGTTTTAAGCTGAAAACCATAAAAAAAGCTGCTGTTGATAATATATACGATGACACTGATGATGAATAATTCAACGATGAGCTGACTTTCATGAATTTTACTTTTGCGGAATTTTATCCATATTGAAATGAGTAGGGCGAGCAAAAGAATGAAGAATAAAGCTTGTATGGCGATTCCAGATATTCCAAAAAGAAAGCGCGTTAGCCCGATGAGAAGTGCGGAGAAGACTGTGAAAATGGGCGAAGCCGAAATGGCGATTAAAATGATGGATACGTAGCGTAAATCAATTTTCACACCGTCAGGCAGCTCAAATGCGAAATACATAAGTAAAAAGTTACTGATTAAAATAAGCAAAAAAATTACAGCTTTCCGCCACATGAGAAGTTGAGGATTAATTTGATAAGGTATTATTTTAAAAATAAAGTAAGTACCTGCAGAAGCGATAAAAATATTTGCTCCAAAATCCATTAGCAAATTCATTTTTTATTCCTCTTTCACGTTAGTACTATCATTATAATGGATACAAGTAGAAATTGCACATGAATGGGCACGTTTTATGTAACCAATATGATTGACAACTTGATGATTGAAGATATACTTAAATAAAGGAGGGGCTAGCGTGGAAGGATATGTGGTTGATGTTGTTCAAGATGCGAATAAATTTAGAGTGATTCATAAATATTCATGTGAGAATATACCAGCAAGGGAGAATCGGCTTATTTTAGGAAAGTTTGAAACGCCACAAGATGCACTCAAATCTGCGTATACAAATTATAGTCAATTTTCTTTGAAGTTTCGTTTGTGCCCCTTATGTACAGCAACAGAAGGAGCGAAACAAGAATGACGATTCAGAAGTATTTTAAAGAGTATTTTTCATGGAATTGGAGCAATGCGGTTTTAACATTCATTAGTGCAATTCCAGTTTTTTTAATTGCGACTCTCGTGGATATGTCAATCGGCATGGGCATGCTCATTGGGCTCATTCCAGCGGCTATTACGAAGATTGCGCCAACTAGGCGTGGGCGAGTTTCGATTTTGATAATGGGCGCAGTCATTGCGTTATCAGTTCTCATTGGCGCGCTTTTAAAATCATATTTTGGCATTGTAGGTGCGACCGTTTCAATGGGCGCATTTGCGTATTTGTCTGCGATGTTTGCGGCATCTAAAAAAGGCGTACCGGCGTTTATGTTCTTTATTACACCTGTAATTGGAATTGGTTTAAGTATTACGGATTTTCAAGCGGGGGTGTCAATTGGGCTAAGCATGGTTCTTGGTTCGACTGTAGCCTGTATGATTTCGCTTTTTTTTAAAGAAACAAAAGGGGTTAAAAAAGCACCTGCTGTCAATCCAAATAAAGTGATTTTCAAACAATATGCGCCGTATTTTACAACAGCGATTATGCTGGCAACGATTATTGGCTTTTATTTGGATCATACGGGGTGGATTGTGGGCTCTGTAGGGTTAGTCATGCGCCCAGTGCGTGAAATGCAAGAGATGCGTTCGGTTTTCCGGATTGTTTCGGTTGTGACGGGAATTGTTTTAATTTACATAGTGATGCTTTCGAACGCGGGGAATATTATTATTGCGGGCGCGGCTGCGATGATGCTTGTTTTAGCAAGCGGGACACATGAAAGTAAAGCGTACATTATGCCACTTTTCATGACGTACATTGTATTTTCATTTATGATGGTCATCGATAATGAAATGAATGCGACACATTGGTGGTTACTCGCTGAACGAATTTTGTGGGTTTCAGCAGGGGTCGTTATTGCTTACGTGTTTGGCCTGTTAATTCCAAAGTTTGTGAACAAGAAAAAAGCTGTAGAGTGAAGGCGCAAATGAAACGCGTCACATGTAACTGAAAAACTGCAAGACTTTTCATAAGTCTTGCAGTTTTTTTTATACCCAACGATCAAATGTATACGGGATAACAATCGGGATGTCTTGAAGTGTATGAATAACCCACTGTTTTTTTCTAATCGAGATAATGTTTTGTTTTTGCAGTGTTTTTATAATGTTGGATGTGTGAGATAGTGAAACAGAAGCGAGCTCACCTAGTTTCTCATAGGTTACAAAACTCGGCAAGTCTATAGAACCGTCCGCATTACGAATGCCAAATTTGTTTGCTAGAAAATGCAAAATATAATAAATGCGTTCCTCAGACGGAAAACTATCCATAATGAGTTGAATCATGGAGTTACGCGAAAGTTTAATATGATAGTTTAAAAGAACAAAGTTACGAGGGTCTTCTGTTAAAAGTACATCGTTTAAGTAGTCCAAATCGATTTCCCAAAGAATGCAGTCAGTTAAGGCGGAAATTTCCGCAAGTTCATCAGATAAATCATTTTGTGCTATTAGGAAAGGGAATTCTCCACGCTTAGAAATAAGAATAAAGACGGGACGCTTACCGTTTAGATTGGAAAGCTTTGTATACCCTTCTTGAATAAAATAGACTTTATTTTTTTTAAAACTCACTTCAATAGAGAGCCCGGTCTTTAGTGCAATTTGGTGACATTTATGATTAAATTGCGGGTTGCTCTTCAATATTTTCATCACATAATCAAAATTTGTAAAATCATCTAAAAAGCTTTTTGAGTACATAAAATCCTCTCCCCCTCACTTTAATACCTACCCAAATCTGCTTACATTAATCGCACAAATAATAAAAAACCTCTTTCTTTTTATGAAAAAGTAGGTTTGTTTTGACTTTCGTTCGTTTTGAAAATGTCACAAATCTTTCAGGAATGTTGATATGAAGCAATTTGTACGCCATTTAAACAAGGAAAACAGAAATTAAGGACAGTTCCTTTATGAAATCATAAAATCGTGAATTATGAACAAATTTTTGAGGCGTTAAAATAAGGATATTCATTAAACGGAAAAGTTCAAAGCGAATGAAAATGATTTCAAATGGGAAGGTGCTTCATGATGGAAGACTTAATAGAACTTTATTCAAAAAAAGTAGTTGAGGAACGCTTCAATGAAAAAGAACTATTGAAATTATTAGAAAATCAATTTGCGATTTACGGAGAAAATATAAAGATTAGAAATGGGCGTAAAATTGTTTTAAAAGAACGCGAAGAATACGTCTACTACATTGTACACGGGGCGGCTTCAGTAAGCAAAGACGATACAATTTATTGTTTTCAAGGCAAAGACCGTTTTTTAGGTTTAGAAAGTATGTTTTTTGATAGCCATATGGATTTAGATTTTCATGCAGTGGGAAACACCGAGTTAATCAAATTTAAGAAAAAACAAGTTATTGATGCCTTGATGAACACACAAGAAGGTTGGATTTTCGGCTATCAAATTGCCCATCGTTTTAACGAAGTTATTATAAACCACTGCATTTTCTATAAATTAAAAGCTAGATCGCGTAGCAAAAAATTTTTATTAGAACTTGCTGATGAACTTCACGAGGAAAATGATACGAAAGATTTTCTACCAAAACAATTAAATTATAAAATGCTATCCGAGTATTTAGGAATCAGCTACGTAACCATACGCAAATTGTTTAGCGAGTTACGCAAAGAAGGATTTATAGGTAGATGTCAAGAAAGTCAACGGTTCTACATTAACGCAGAAGCATAAAAAACGAGGTGGGAAAACATTTTCCCACCTCGTTTTTTATTGAAGGTCCATAAAGCTGCTTTTTGGGTGTATAAATGCCGGAAAATTTCACAAAGTAGTCACAATTCACCTCCTGTTTGAATGGTATACTAGAACGACAGGTCAAACATCAGGAGGAACAAACATGCGGGAAATTAAATCCAACGAAGCCGTGTTCAGCGAGCACGTGGGAGAGATGGGTAAAATGAAAGAC
>NZ_FYBV01000017.1:0-8901 GCF_900186175.1 Listeria sp. ILCC796 | reverse complement strand
ACTATTTCGCCGTTTCAACAGATTCTTACGTACAAGGAACGTTCACAGGAAGTGTGAAATATGTTTCCCTTGTTGTGAATGGCACAGAATACGTGAAAACCCCTGTAAAAGATGCGAACACGTGGAGTTATTACTCTAAAGGCAAGATCGCGGTGGGTGACACGGTTTCTGTGAAAGGGTACAATGTCGCAGGCGTTGTAGTGGATGAAAAATCAGTCAATGTAATGCTTAATCCACCAAATCAGAGTACAATTAATGCCAGTGAATTCATCATTTACCAAGATAAATATGTTACAGGAACGTATACAGGAAGCGTGAAGTATGTTGCACTGAAAGTCAATGGCACAGTATTAGGTAAAATCCCAGTTTCAGGTGGCACTTACTCATACTATGCAAAACCAAATATTACATCTGTAACAGATAGAGTATCGATTATTGCTTACGATGGCGCAAGTGTCCGAGTAGCGGAAGCACCTGTCCATTTGGATGTCCAAGTATTAGAAAGTGAAATCGAAGCAGATGCATACAGTCTTGGCGACAGTTCAGTAGTTGGAACATACTCTGGAGATGTGAAATACATTTCTGCGACAGTGAATGACACAGAACTTTCTAAAATCCCAGTAGACGGTTCAGGCACATATAACTATTATATTCGCCGTTATATCACAAGTGATACAGATCGAATTGTAATGAAAGCCTACAATTCAAGAAATGAAGTTGGAGACACTGTTCAAGTAACCATCAATCCAAGTGGTCCATCAGCGATTACTGCACAGACTTACAACCTTGGTGATAGTTCAGTAGTCGGCACGTATTCTGGAAATGTGAAATATATTTCCGCGACCGTGAATGACACAGAACTATCTAGAATCCCAGTAGACGGTTCAGGCACATATGAATACTATATTCGCCGTTATGTCACAAGTGACCAGGATACTATCGTAATGAAAGCTTATACTGCAGGTGGAGCTGAGGTGGCTTCTAATAGAGTGACGATCCCACCAACTGCTCCAGCAACGTTAACAACAGATGTCTTTACGATTGGAACTTCAAGTAATGTCACAGGAACATCAACAAACGGCGTGAAATATATTGCGCTTAAAGTTGAAGGTGTCATTAAATCTAAAATTCCAGTAAATGCAGATGGTTCGTTTACGTATTATGCGAAAGCCTTACTGAAAACACCAGGTATGGAAGTTTCGATGATAGGTTATGACGGGGCGAACAATCAGGTTATTGAAACACCGATAACAGTACAATAGTTTAAATAATGATTGAGAGTAAAAACTGTAAATAAAATTAAGACTGTAGACAAAGTAATAAAATTCTTTGTCTACAGTCTTTTTTTGAAAAAAAGTTAGTTTGATTCGTACAGAAATTTATTTGTATAAAGTTTGAGATTTTCATCATAAATCCTCTTCTTTTGGAAAAAGTTAAAAAAATAAATTTAATGAAAACGAAAATTGATTTTCATAATAAATCCCCCTTTTTTTAGAAAAATCAGAGAGAGGAATGTCACAAAATTTACAAAAAACAGCTTATGAAAAGGGTTTTAATATCCATTTTTCTTTTTTCAAAAATGCTAGTATTTAAAAATGACGGTAGGAGGAGGGATACATAAAGCGGATAAATACGTTAAATATACAACTATATTGGAAAAAATTAGTATATATTTTAAGGAGAGTATACAACGTGAACAGAAAAACAACTAAATTTCGAAAATTAACTATTGGTGTGATTGCTACAATGTTGACTATGTCTACTATAGTAGCGGCTATCCCAGCTAACGTAAAAGCAACTGCAGATAGTGTTACAACAGGAAAACCAAAATTAACTAATTTAAAACGAACATCTGAGAATTTGATAGATTCAAGTTTTAGTGATAGAAGTAAATGGACGCCTATTTATTGGACGAATGCTAATGGGACTTATGATACATATTATACTTCATGGGGAACGTCTAGTGGTAATTGGCAGTATTTTTCAAACGGTGCTCGCTCCGTACAATTCCCAGGAAATGGTACGACAACCCTGCGTTCTTCACAACTTAATGCATGTTTAGGAATTGGACAAAGTTTTCCAACTGTTCCAGGACATCGCTATAGAATCACTTATAGCTCTGCACATGTTGGTGGATTAGCCAATCGCTTCGATGTTGTAGTCAATAATGGCTCTACAATCTATCATCATTTAGCAAATCCAGCCCCAATTTGGTCTCACGTAGGAACTGCTTTTGGTTGGGGGACAGCCGGTGGAACGAGAACCGGTGAATTTACTGCACCTTCAAATTCAGCAAGCATTACGCTGGAAACAATGAATAGTAGCGTTCAAGTAAGTGGACTTAGTATTGTAGATTTGGATGCGATGAATGAGACAACCATTGATGCATTAACAAGTGATTCTGAAAGAGCGCAAGGTACTGCTGAGGCAAATGCGAGTCTAACCATTAAAGCTGGTTCAACTACTATCGCTACAAGTACAGTCGGTTCAGATGGTACATATAATGTTGCTATTCCAAAACAAGCAGCGGGAACAACTGTGACTGCTACAGCAACTGCAGGAGGGCAATCAAAAAGTGCAAGTACAACCGTTACTCAAGGTAATATTGCACAAACTACGATTAACTCCCTAACAACCGATTCTGTGAAAGCGGAAGGAACCGCAGAACCAGGTGCAACACTTGTAATTAAAGACCAAAATAATGCGCAACTTGCAAATGGGACAGTAGGAGCAAATGGAACATATAGTCTTACAATTCCAACACAGGCAGCTGGGACGATTGTAACGGCAACCGCAACAAAAAATGGTAAAACGTCTAGTGCATCTACTACAGTGTCACAGGCTGCTATTGCGCAAACAACGATTAATGGTTTAACAACGGATTCTATAAAAGCAGAAGGAACCGCCGAACCAGGCGCAACGCTTATCATTAGAAATCAAAATAACACTCAACTGGCAACTGGTACAGTTCAATCTGACGGTACATATAGTTTTACAATCCCAAAACAATTAGCTGGGATGATTGTAACAGCAACCGCAACAAAAAATAGTAAAATCTCTATTGCTTCTACGATTGTTGTGCAAGGAGAGATTGCGCAAACAACTATCAATGCTTTAACGACAGATTCAGAGATCGCGCAAGGAACGGCTGAACCGAATGCAAATCTTGCCATTAAAGTTGGAGACACTACATTAATATCTGGTAGAGTCGGTTCAGATGGGAATTATAGTTTTACAATTCCAAAACAAACGGCAGGGACAATTGTTACCGCAACGGCCACGCTAGGTGGAAAGACGTCCAATGCGAATACGACGGTGACACGAGGTGGCATTGTACCAACAACGATTAACGCCCTAACAACAGATTCTGTAAAAGCAGAAGGAACGGCGGAGCCGAATGCAAATCTTGTCATCAAAGATCAAAACCATGCCGAACTAGCGACAGGTAGGGTAGGATCAGATGGAAATTACAGCATGACGATTGCAAAGCAACCTGCTGGAACAATTGTGACTGCTACAGCCACGAAAGATGGAAAAGAATCAAGTGCAAGTACTACTGTCGTGACGGCAGATATCACACAAACGACAATTAATGCTCTAACAACAGAGTCGACAGCGGCACAAGGAACCGCAGAACCGAATGCCAGTCTTGCCATTAAGGTTGGAGATACAACGCTTGCAACAGGTAGAGTCGGTTCAGATGGGAATTATAGTGTGACAATTCCGAAGCAACCTGCTGGAACAGTTGTCACTGCGACGGCAACAAAAGATAGTAAAACATCAAGTGCAAGTACAACAGTTATACAGGATACTATCGCCCAGACTACAATTAATCCTTTAAATACAGATTCGACACAAGCAACCGGAACCGCCGAACCAAATGCAACCATTGTATTGAAAGACCAAAATAATAATCAACTCGCAACAGGGCGAGTCGGTTCAGATGGGAATTATAGCTTAACGATTTCAAAACAAATTGTTGGAACAATCGTGACGGCGACAGCTACTGCAAATGGTAAGACATCAAGTGCGACAACAATTGTAACGAATGATCGTATTGCTCAAACCACGATTAACTCACTTACAACAGATTCGACACAAGCAACCGGAACCGCAGAACCGAATGCAACCATTGTGTTAAAAGATCAAAATGATAATCAACTTGCGACAGGACGCGTCGGCTCAGACGGTATGTATAGCCTGACAATTCCAAAGCAATTTGCCGGAACAATTGTTACCGCGACAGCGACAGCAAACGGTAAAACATCGAGCGCGAATACAACCGTTGTCAGTGACAACATAGCTCAAACAATCATTTATCCATTAACAACAGATTCAACACAAGCGACTGGGACAGCCGAGCCCAATGCTAACATCGTTATCAAAGACCAAAACAACACAGAACTCGCAACAGGACGCGTTGCTTCCGATGGCACTTATCGTGTAACTATTCCAAAACAATCGGCTGGAACAATAGTAACTGCAACAGCAACAGCGGGTGGGAAAACATCTAGTGCCTCCACAACAGTAACAAGCGTCGCAACAGGAACCGTTGTTGTGAAAGATGCTTTTTATGTTGGGTATGACAGTAGAATCCAAGCAGAAGTTACAGGTGACATTACGAAAGTTTACTTAGAAGTAGATGGCGTAAAAAAATCAACAATTCCTGTAAGCGGAAGCTTTGAATATTATGCGCGAGATGTGTTAACAAGCACAAATCAAACCGCTTATTTAGTTGGACAGGATTCATCTAATCGAGAATTAGATCGCACACAAGTAATCTTAAAAGATGGTCAACTAAAAATAGGCTCCATTACACCAAACAATTTTGTAGTAGGCGTAGATGCCTACGTTAGAGGAACATATACAGGTTCTGTAGCAAAAGTAGCTCTTTCAGTAAATGGCACAGTCCTTTCTAAAGTAGCAGCAGGAACAGATGGAACCTTCCAATATTATGCGCGACCAAACATCACAAATGCCGAAACAGATGTGGTCTATGCGATTGGTTACAACTCGGAAAATCTTGAAATTGCACGTACCCGAGTGACATTAACAACTGAAACAGCAATGGCAAGCACCACAATCAGTCCATTGACTACTGATTCAGTGAAAGCAGAAGGAACCGCCGAACCAAATGCAGATATTGTTATCAAAGATCAAAACAACACGGAACTTGCAAGTGGCAAAGTGGGTTCAGATGGGAATTATAGCTTAACAATTCCAAAGCAAGCTGTAGGAGCAGTCATTACTGCAACCGCAACACTAAACGGTAAAACATCAAGTGCAAGTACAACTGTAACCCAAGGAAATCTCACAGCGACAACAATTAGAGCGTTGACGACAGATTCAGTAAAAGCCGAAGGAACAGCAGAACCAAATGCAAGCCTTGTGATTAAAGCAGGTCAAACAACGCTCGCCTCTGGGACGGTAGGATCAGACGGAAATTACAGCCTGACAATCGCGAAACAAGCAGTTGGAACAGTTGTCACTGCCACCGCAACAAAAAATGGTAAAACATCAAGTGCCAGTACAACCGTAACGCAAGGAGATATTGCGCAGACAACAATTGGGGCACTAACAACCAATTCTACAACTGTACAAGGAAATGCCGAACCGAGCGCAACGATTGTCATCAAAGACCAAGGTAATAATCAACTCGCAAGTGGTGTAGTTGGAGAGGACGGAACCTATGTCCTAACGATTTCAAAACAACCGTTTGGAGCAGTTGTTACCGCAACAGCGACAGCAAAAGGGAAAACATCAAGTGCGAGTACAACCGTGACGCAAGACACCCTTGCGCAAACAACGCTTAACGCTTTAAATACGAATTCCACAAAAGCAGAAGGAACCGCTGAACCGAATGCAGATCTTGCTATTAAAGTAGGTAGCACAACAATTGCAACTGGTAAAGCAGATGCGAGTGGACGCTATAGTATCACGATTCCAAATCAAGCAGCGGGAACAGTTGTGACAGCTACTGCAACGAAAAATGGAGAGACATCCAGTGCGAATGTAACGGTTACACAAGCTGCTAGTGGTACAGTTGTTGTAAAAGAAGACTATTATGTCGGTTACGATAGCCGCATTAAAGCAGAAGCAACAGGGGATGTAGCGAAAGTTTATCTAGAAGTAGATGGTGTTAGAAAAACGACAATTCCTGTAACAGGAAACTTTGAATATTATGCGAAAAATGATATTACAAGCACAACCCAAACGGTATATCTTGTTGGACTTAGTGCGACAAACAACGAATTAGACCGTGCACGCGTAACTTTAAAAGATGGTCAATTAAAAATTGGAACTGTTTCACCAGATAGCTTTATTGTGGGCGTGGATGCATATGTGAAAGGGACGTACACAGGATCTGTAACGAAAGTCGGCCTTTCAGTGAATGGAACGATTCTTACGAAAATTCCAGTTGGCACGGATGGCACATTCCAATATTATGCGCGTCCTAATATTACAGATGCGGATACAGACGAAGTTTATGTAATAGGTTACAATTCGGAAAACGATGAAATTTCTCGTAAGAAAGTGACTTTATATGGACCAGATAGTTTAGTCGGCACCTTGACCGTTAATCCAAATTACTTCGCGGTTTCAACAGATTCGTATGTTCAAGGAACGTATACAGGAAATGTCAAATATGTATCGCTTGTTGTGAATGGAACCGAATATGTGAAAACACCTGTAAAAGATGCAACGACATGGAGCTACTATTCAAAAGGTAAGATTGCGTTGGGGGACACGGTGACTATAAAAGCTTACAACGGTGCTGGTGTTGTTGTAGACGAGGAAACCGTAAATGTCGTTGAAAATCCTCCAGGTGAGAGCACCGTTGCGGCAAATGATTTTGTTTTATATCAAGATAAATATGTGACAGGGACGTATACAGGAAATGTGAAATACGTTGCACTGAAAGTAAATGGTACAGTTTTAAACAAGATAGCGGTTGCGGGTGGAAGTTATTCGTACTACGCACGTCCTAATATTACTTCAAAAGAAGATGTAGTATCAGTCATTGCTTACAATGGTGCAAGTTCACAAGTAGCGGAAGCTCCTGTTGCTGTAAAAGAAACTCAAATAACAAGTGAAATTACAGCCAACAACTTTACATTAGGTGACAGTTCAATTGTCGGAACATATTCTGGCGATGTAGCCTATATTTCTGCCACCGTGAATGATGTTGAACTTTCTAAAATTCCTGTTGACGGAACAAATACGTATACTTACTACATCAAACGTTTTGTGACAAATGATCAAGATGAGATTATTATGAAAGCTTACAACGGGAGAAGCGAAGTTGTAGCAACAGCAAATGTTCGTATTAACCCGACAGGAGACCCAGTGTTGACAACGGATCCGTATACTGTTGGTACGTCTAGTTATGTAACTGGAACATACGGGGGCGGTGTAAAGTATATTGCGCTTAAGGTTAATGGTGTGGTTCAATCTAAAATACCAGCGAATACTGGATCCACCACTACCTATCAATATTACGCGAAGTCACAACTCCGAACACCCGGTATGACAGCTTCAATGATTGGTTATGACGGAGCAAGTAATGTCATCATTGAAACTCCGATAACGGTTCAATGATTTAAATATGAAGAAAAACAGCAAAATCCTTTTTAGGTTTTGCTGTTTTTTTTGTTAAGATAATGAAATTTGTCACAAAATTTACAAAAAATTGTACAAAAAATTAGTTTTAATAGCCAGCGCTGATTTTTCTGAATTGTTATTATGAAAGCGCATCCTTAAGGAGGTGGTGCTAGGGGAAGAGAAAGAATGCTTAAATAGTTGTTTGATGATAATTTTTTGTTATGTAGTACGGATTGATGATTTGAAAACAAATTCGAAAAAAGGGAGAGAGTAATATGTCTATTAAAAAGACAAAGTGGAAGAAGAAAGCAATTAGTATTGTAACGATAGTTTTTACCATCTCAACAATGTTTATCCCATTATTTAGTAATAATAGTGCAAATGCAGTTGGTGTTGAATCAGGAAAAACTAATTTAAAAAATCTTGCTACAACTCAATGTGAAATTTCCCCGACAACGATTGACTCACTTACAACGGGATCAACGAGAGTACAAGGAACTGGAGAGCCAAATGCTGACATTGAAATACGAGCCGGTGAAGTAATAATAGCAATCGGAAAAATAAATTTTAATGGTAGTTACAATTTTGTGATTCCAAGACAACCAGCAGGTACGGTTATTACAGCGAGGGCGACTTCAAATGGACTCACAGCGAATGCATCTACGGTTGTCATTCCGTGTAACATTACCTCAACAACGATTAATTCTTTAACAACTGAATCAATACGAGTCGAGGGAACAGCCGAGCCAAATGCGGATATTGAAATACGTGTTTCAAGCACTATGCTTGCAATTGGAAAAGTGAATTCAAGTGGCAACTATAGCTTTCTAATTCCTAAGCAATTTGCTGGAGCAATTGTTGTAGCAAAAGCGACTAAAGATGGAAGAACATCAAGTGCATCTACAGTTGTCATTCAATGCAATATAGAAAACACATTCATCAATAGTTTAACTACAGACTCAACAAGTGTGAATGGGACCGCCGAACCGAATGCAATGATTGTATTTAAAGATCAAAACAACAATCAAATTGCAAGCGGAGTTGTTCAAGCAAACGGCACATACAGTATAGCAATTCCAAAACAAGCGTTTGGGACAGTTGTAACCGCAACTGCCATGAAAAATGGAAAAACATCAAGTGCGAGTACAACGGTTATCCAAGGCAATATTGTACCAACAACAATTGGTGATTTAACAACCGATTCCGTGAAAGCCGAAGGAACAGCCGAGCCAAATGCGGACATGACGATTAAAGTCGGCCAAACAACGATTGCGACAGGGAGAACAGATGCTAGCGGTC
>NZ_FYBV01000018.1:0-6293 GCF_900186175.1 Listeria sp. ILCC796 | reverse complement strand
TGTCACGCAGGAGATCGCGGGTTCAAATCCCGTCGGGACCGCCATTTGGCTTGGTAGCTCAGTTGGTAGAGCACTTGATTGAAGCTCAAGGTGTCGGCAGTTCGATTCTGTCCCAAGCCACTTTTATTTTAATACGGAGGGGTAGCGAAGTGGCTAAACGCGGCGGACTGTAAATCCGCTCCTTCGGGTTCGGTGGTTCGAATCCACTCCCCTCCACCATTATTTTTTTGATAGGGGCATAGTTTAACGGTAGAACAGAGGTCTCCAAAACCTCCAGTGTGGGTTCGATTCCTACTGCCCCTGCCATAACATAAAACTTTATAATTGAATTATGGCGGGTGTGGCGAAGTGGTTAACGCATCGGATTGTGGTTCCGACATTCGTGGGTTCGATTCCCATCATCCGCCCTTTAATTTTATTGATGGGCTATAGCCAAGCGGTAAGGCAACGGATTTTGATTCCGTCATGCGCTGGTTCGAATCCAGCTAGCCCAGTTTTTGCGGAAGTAGTTCAGTGGTAGAACATCACCTTGCCAAGGTGGGGGTCGCGGGTTCGAACCCCGTCTTCCGCTTTTTTCTTTTTTAAGGCGCCATAGCCAAGTGGTAAGGCAGAGGTCTGCAAAACCTTTATCACCGGTTCAAATCCGGTTGGCGCCTCCATTGCTTTTTTCTTTCAAAAATTTTATAATAAGTTTATTCAAACATTATGCCGGCGTGGCGGAATTGGCAGACGCGCTGGACTCAAAATCCAGTGACCGCAAGGTCGTGCCGGTTCGACCCCGGCCGCCGGTATCCAAGCACTCCCAAACCTGTATAGGTTTTGGGGGTTTTCTTTTTTAGATATGCGTTAAAATTAACGTTTAATTACGTTGTTTTCGTTGCAGTTTTTATTATAACATTGCTAAATAAATTAATTGAATTTTCTAGAATGGAAAATTGTAGAAAAATGGTCACAATTTAAGGCTAAAAATGTACAAATAGACAAATTTAACACAAGAAAAGTGTGTTATTATAGAGTTATCACATTGTGACTTCTAAAAAGATTGTATTTGCTCACCAGGCACCTATACGAATCTGATTACTTTTAGTTGCCGCAATCCCATTGGAAGTTAGCTGTCAGCCAAACAGCTAACTTTTTTCCTTATTAGGAATAGAGTGATAGAATCTGGAGGAGATTAAATGTACATACCAAAAAAAGAGGTTATAGCTTTTACTGGAAACCAGCAGATTCAGGGTGAAGGTGTTTTTTTAGTTGTAGAAGGATACCTTGTGCAGGAATCCAATGGGACTTTAATAAAAGTTTTAAAGCAAGGGAGTATTTTTCGTCTTGATTCTCAGCATGAATGGTTTCAATTTTTTTCAAGGGGAAAAAGTTTTCTAATGGAGATTGAGCGTGAGAAGTATACGGATGAAATTGTTTGCGATACGATGAAGCGGATGACTGAATCGCTTGAGAGATATCGGTTGCCAGGCAGAGAACGAATTGAGGCAGTTTTATATCAAATTGCTTTGGATGTTGGGGTTGAAAATGATCAGGAAATTTATATTCCGATAGCTTGTAATCAGTCAAAGCTCGCAAAATATAGCAATGTAAGTCGGGAATATTTTATCAAAATTAAAAATGATTTAGTTAAAGAAAAGCGCATTGAAATTCGAAATCGTAGTTGGATTTTGCTTGAAAAGGAAGAATGGGAAACAGTTTGTATGACAGAGGAATAGATAGGAGCATTCAGTTTGAATGCTTTTTTTAAAACATATAGTTGATTTTGTCAACTATATGTTTTATACTAATAAAAATGAAAGAAGGGGAATTGGATGGATCAAATTAGTGAGATTCGGCGATTTAATCGCTTTTATGCTAGCATATTAGGAAAACTTGACCAGAAAATCTATCATAATCCTTATCCGCTGACTGAAGTGAGGGTTTTGCAACAAATTGATTTTGAGAATGGGAAGACGGCTTCTGAGATTGGCGATGCGATTGGGGTTGACCGAGGGTACATGAGTCGCATTGTGAAGAGATTTGAACTTTCGGGGCTGATTCAAAAACAGCAGCTTGCTGGTGATAAACGACACTTTGCACTTTTTATTACGGAAAAGGGGCAGGCGGAGATTGAGAAATTTGTGGCGCTTGCGAACTTGGCGCTTAGCGAAATGACGCAGAAATTGACGGATCAGGAGATGCGGGATTTGGTTGAAGCGATGAGCGTGATTGAAAAATTGCTTTCAAAGGAGGAATTGATATGAAGATTGAAAAATATACGGAACGTTACCATGAAGAGGTTGTCGCATTGATTTTGCGCATTCAGCAGAAAGAGTTTAATGTGCCGATTTCGCTTTCGGATCAGCCAGATTTGATGGATATTGGGAACTTCTACGCTGACGGGGGATTTTGGATTGCGCGTGATGGAGACACTGTTGTAGGCACGATTGCTACATGGTTTATCGACGGGCCAAACGCAACCATTCGCAAGCTTTTTACGGATGAAAATTATCGAGGAAAAGAATATCAAACGGGGCAGCGCCTTTTAGAAACGCTTGAAGAATTTTGTGCGCAAAACGGCAAGTCACATATTTTTTTAGGAACGACGGATAAATTTAAGGCCGCACACCGGTTTTACGAAAAGAATGACTATATCGAGATTTCAAAAGCGGATTTACCAGCTGATTTTGATATTTTGGATGTGGATTCGAAGTTTTATCATAAAGCGCTATAGGAAAAATGCAGTTTGGGTACGCCCGGCTGTTTTTTTCTTTTTTACAAAAGATAAGTTGTGAGCTATACTAATGTTTGTGATTTGTTTTTAGAAAGGGAGCGAGTTTTTTGAGCAGATGGTTACCTCGTGATTTATGGATTGTAATAGTTGGGATGGTTCTTTTGTATACAGGACTATCCTTTATTTGGCCATTTAATATGGTGTATATGACGACAGAACTTGGCATGTCGGACATGGATGCATCGCTTGTGTTGCTTGTGAATTCTTTTGTGGGAATGGTGGCGAGTGTTGTTGGCGGAATTATTTTTGACCGGTTAACGGGGTATATTTCGCTTATGATTGGAACTTGTATTTTAGTTGTGGGGACGTTTCTTTTGATGACATTTCATAGCTATCCTTATTTTGTTTGGAATCTTTGGCTTGTGGGTGTTGCCATGGGAATGGTGTTTGCAGGGCTATACGCGGCGGCGGGTTTGACACATCCGAGCGGCGGGCGCACTGGATTTAATGCCATTTATGTAGCTCAAAATATTGGTGTTGCGGTTGGACCGTTTCTAGCCGGATTCTTGGCGGAGCGCGGTATGGGACAAGTTTATTTAGGTGCATTTCTTTTCGCGATTTTTTATGCACTTTTCTTCTTTATCTTTTTTAGAAAAATAGATTGGAAGTCCGAAAAATTGGGTGCGGAAACAAAGCACCGAAAACGTGGTGGAACGCGTGAGAAAGCGACAAAATGGGGTCTCATTTCAATGGGTTTGCTACTTTTGACGTATCTGTTTTGCCAGTTGCCACATGTACAGTGGCAGTCTAATTTATCTACCTATATGACAGCAGATGTTGGTGTGTCGGCATCCGAGTACGGGAAACTTTGGAGTTTAAACGGGGCATTAATCGTTCTCGGTCAGTTGATTTTAATTCCGCTTATTCATCGTTTCAAAAAGCATTTATTGCTTCAAGTTTATATCGGTATTTTGCTATTTGCGCTATCGTTTGTATTTGCAATGCAAGCAACTGTATACAGCGGATTTGTACTAGGAATGATTTTCCTGACGCTTGGTGAAATGTTCGCATGGCCAGCAATTCCGACGATTGCCTATCAACTAGCACCAAAAGGGAGCGCGGGGTTATATCAAGGATTAGTGAACGGAATGGCAACAGCCGCACGAATGCTAGCGCCGTTTTTGGGAGCTGTTGTAGTCACGAAATTTGGCGGCATAACAGCCTTGTTTATAGGGATTTTCAGTTTGCTACTCCTTGCGTTTGTCACGATAACACTACAAGCACTTACTCAGAAAAAGGCGAATTTAAATGATGTGGAAACCGAGGTGGAAATGCATGAAATTGCTTGAGAATGCTCGCTTTTATACGATGGGAAAAGAAGGCGAATTTGTGCGGAATGTTTTAATTGATGGGGCTACAATTCGGGCGATTGATGTCGATCCTGCGGCGCATTTAGAGGCAGAGCGCATCAATTTGAACGGGGCAACTGTTTTTCCAGGCTTTGTCGACTCACATATTCATCTGCTTTGGTACGGACAAGCTCTAGCGCGGTTGAACTTAAACGAAACAACAACGAAGAAGCAAGCTTTGGAAAAGATTAAGCAGCGTCTGGCCGAGCTTTCGGAAACCGAATGGCTTTTTGTAGAGGGCTACGATGAAAATAAATGGACGGATGACAAAACGCTACTCACAGCCGCTGATTTGGATTCTATCAGCGAGACACCACTACTCGTAAGACGCATCGATTACCATAGCGTGACGGTTAATCACGCATTAATGGAAGCTATTTCTTTGTCTAAAGACGCAAAGTTTGAAGGTGGCGGTGAAATTGACACAGATGAAAATGGCGAATTGACGGGCATTCTAAAAGATAACGCAACGAATTTGGCGATTCAGGCGTTTCCAATTCCAACTACCGCTGAAATGAAAATGTGGCTTGAACTGGCGATTTGTGATTTGTGGAAAAAAGGAATTACAGGGGCCCATTCAGAGGATTTGCACTATTTTGATGGCTTTAAGGGAACGCTCGGCGCTTTTCGCGATACAATTAATGCAGAATTTCCGTTTCGCGCGCAACTTTTAATTCATCACGCGGAACTAGCTGCGTTTAAGCAGGAAAAAGAGCTTTTCATGGACGGAAATCCTTTTGTGGAGCTGGACGCTGTGAAAATCTTTTTTGACGGCACTGTGGGGTCGAGAACGGCATATATGGCGAATGGCTATGCGGACGACGCAAGCAATCACGGGTTGAAGATTCATTCGGACGAGGAGTTTGTGGCAATCGTCAAGAAAGCGCGCGAACTGGGGCTTCCGGTGGCGATTCATATTCTAGGTGATGCGGCATTTCAAGAGGTGGTTCGTGTGCTGAAAAAATATCCGCCGAAAAGTGGCTTGCACGACCGAATGATTCACACGCCGTGGTTAACAGATGAGCTCATTGCAGAAGCAGAAGGAATGCCACTTTTGTTTGATGTTCAGCCGCAGTTTATGGCGAGCGACTTGCCGTGGGCGCTTGACGTTTTAGGCGAGAATTATCCCAAACGAGCATTTGCTTGGAAGACACTTCTAGAAAACGGCTTTGCACTAGCGGGAGGAAGCGATGCGCCAATTGAAGTCCCCAATCCTTTTTACGGAATTCATGCCGCAGTTACACGCACTGCGACAAGCGACTTAAACGGTAAACGCTACTTTCCAGATGAGGCGCTGACTGTTTACGAAGCGATTTCACTCTACACAACCGGTAGTGCAAAAGCTAGCTATAAACCTTTTTCTCGGGGGAAAATTGCGCCAGGATTTGCCGCAGATTTCACAGTTCTAGCAACCAACCCGTTTGAAGTGGCGACGAACGATTTGCGCGACATTCAAGTAATTCAAACATTTGTAAGTGGGCGGAAAGTGTATTAAAATGTACGAAAACGGAAAGGTTGATGAGAATGCTAGACAAAACGCAAATTAGTATGTTCTTGACGTTTAGTGGGCAAGCGGAAGAAGCGGTTCAATTTTATGTGGACTTGTTTGATGAAGCAAAAATCGTATCAACTCGTTATTTTGAAGAAGGTGAGCCGGGAGAGCTGGGCAAGGTTTATACGATAGTATTCGAGATTGGCGATCAAAAATTCATGGCGATGGACATGGAAAAGAAATACGCCGTTGACTTTTCATGGGCAACTTCGATTTTCATTGAAACGCGAAATGAAGAAGAGTTCGATCGCTTATTCGAGGGACTAAAAGCCGGTGGAACAGTTATGATGGGCCCAGAAGAGATGGGGATTTACAGCAAAGTGGCATGGGTGACAGACCGCTTCGGTCCAACGTGGCAACTTGTTTGCGAGAAATAAAAATAAGCTTCCTGAGCACTTTTGGTGTGAGGAAGCTTGTTTTTTTGTGGGATGAGGATATAAAAACCGCATTTTTATAACAATTATTCAGAAAATCGTCACATTCTAACACCTTCCTGAATGGTATACTAAAAAAGCAGATAACAAGTCAGAAGGGATGGAGATGATGAGTCGGATTGCGATTGCCGAAGTGGAGGATTTTCTAGAAAAACTGAAGAAGTCCAATACGGAGGCGAGTA
>NZ_FYBV01000014.1:0-39644 GCF_900186175.1 Listeria sp. ILCC796 | reverse complement strand
TTCATTGTCTGGTAGTTATGGCGAGAAGGTCACACCCGTTCCCATCCCGAACACGGTAGTTAAGCTTCTCTGCGCCGATGGTAGTTGGGGGCTTCCCCCTGTGAGAGTAGGTCGCTGCCGGGCAATTTGGAAGCACTTGGAATTATATTCCAAGTGCTTTTTGTTTGTAAACTTATTTGGGCGTGGAGCTTGCTAGAAGGGGCATTTTTCGTGTATAATTAAAGTCAATTATAGTCAAAGTCAATTTGGACGGCTGGGAAGGAGTATTCGGATGAGAAATATTTCTGATATTATTGAGGCCTACTTGAAGCAAGTTTTAGAATCGAATGAAGCTGTGGAGATTAAGCGGAGTGAAATTGCGAGTAAATTTGAATGTGTTCCTTCGCAAATTAATTATGTTATAAATACGCGTTTTACGATGGAACGTGGCTATATTGTTGAAAGCAAACGTGGCGGAGGCGGCTATATTCGGATTATTAAGGTTCGGATGAATGATAAGGTGCAGCTTTTGGATGCGATTATCGGGATGCTTCGAGATAAGAAGGTGTCACAGGCTTTTTCGGAGGATGTCATTTTACGGCTGTTGGAAGAGGATGTTGTGACGAAAAAAGAAGCGCGTATGATGGTTGCTGCTCTTGATCGCGAGGTTTTAATTATTCCACTACCAGATCGGGATATTTTACGGAGTCGTATTTTGGAAGCGATGCTAGTGGCGTTAAAATACGATTGATTGGGGCGGATGTTGAATGCTATGTGAGAAGTGTGGCAAGAATGAGGCGGTTACGCGAATTCAGGAGTTGCATGCTGATGGGACGATGAGTGTGTATTACTTGTGTGAAGACTGTGCGATTGAAGGTGAAATGGGGCAGTTGGATACTATTAATGATCTTGCGTTAGAGTTTTTATCCCTACTGGAGGAAGTTGCTTCTAAGCATTGTGCGCATTGTGGTTTGGAGTATGCGGCTTTTCAGGAGTCGAAACGTCTTGGTTGTGCGGAATGTTATGAGAGTTTTGCGGAACAGTTGGCTCCGACTTTGAGACGGGTGCAAAATGGGCATGTGCGGCATATTGGGAAGGTTCCGAAGATTTTTCAGGAGGAGATGGATACGGCGGCTGTGCTATCTGAACTTTCTGAGCAGCTCCAGAAGATGGTTGAGATGGAACGGTTTGAGGAGGCTGCTAGGCTGCGGGATCAGATTCGAGATTTGAAGTCGAGGAGGGAGAATTTGAATGGGGAAAGCGAATAAGATACTTTTGCCGGTTCTGAGTTCTTGGCTTGACTTGGATGGGGATGATTCGGATGTTGTGATGAGTTCGCGAATTCGAATTGCTCGCAATTTGGCGGAGGAGAAATTTCCTGCTGCGTTTGAAAGTGAGGCGCTTATATCACAGGTTGCTGGTGTTTTAGATGATGATTATGCGCTTTTTAAAATGGCGGACTTGTCGCTTTTGGAACGGGCGCTGCTTGTTGAAAAACATTTGATTAGTCCGTATTTGATGAACAAGAGTAAACTAGGCGCGGTTTTCATAAATGAAGCGGAAAATACAAGTGTGATGATAAATGAGGAGGACCATTTGCGAATTCAATGTATGGAACCGGGGCTTAGGCTTTTTGATGCTCTTGAACGGGCTATGCGTATTGAATCCGAAGTGGAGGACGTGGTGCCCTTTGCGTTTAATCCGGAACTTGGGTTTTTAACCAGTTGTGTGACAAATGTTGGTACTGGGCTGCGTGCTTCGGTTATGGTGCATTTGCCGGGACTTGTTTTGACGAAGCGATTTGGGAAAATGGCGGAAGCGATTAGAAGTGTTGGTTTTGTGGTAAGAGGAATATACGGGGAAGGTAGTGGCTCTCTCGGGCACATTTTTCAGATTTCGAATCAGGTGACACTTGGTAAAACGGAAGAAGAAATTGTGATGGATTTGACGCAGATGATGGAGCAGGTCATTATGCAGGAGCGTGTGAGCAGGACTCATTTGAAGCAGAAATTCCATATTACACTGGAAGACCGTATTTTTAGATCTTTTGGTTTGTTGAAAAATGCGCGTATGCTTACCATGCTGGAAAGTGCGAGTGCCATTTCTGATTTGCATTTAGGTATGGAGCTTGGTATTTTTGAGCATATTACTCGCCAAAAGATAAATGAATTGATACTATTTTCCCAACCAGCTTTCTTACGAAGGGCTGCAGGGCAAGATATGTTAGAGTTAGAAGAAAAAGTTATTCGTGCTTCTGTTATTCGTGACATTTTGCAAGACGTCTAACGGGAAGTGCCTTAAGGAGGAAAACGATATGATGTTTGGCCGGTTTACACAAAGAGCACAAAAAGTACTTGCTTTGTCACAAGAAGAAGCTATGCGTCTAAATCATAACAATTTAGGCACTGAGCATATTTTGCTTGGGCTTGTTCGTGAAGGTGAAGGTATTGCTGCGAAAGCGTTATATGAACTAGGCATTAGTGCTGAAAAGGTTCAACAAGAAGTAGAAGGTTTAATTGGTCAAGGTGAAAAAACAGTGACGACCATTCAATATACACCGCGTGCTAAAAAGGTTATCGAATTATCGATGGATGAAGCGCGCAAACTTGGACACACTTATGTAGGAACAGAACATATTTTACTTGGTTTAATTCGTGAAGGTGAGGGCGTTGCGGCGCGTGTACTTAGCAATTTAGGTGTGAGTTTGAATAAAGCGCGTCAGCAAGTCTTGCAACTTTTAGGCGGCGGGGATAGTGCGGCGTCTGGACGGCAGACGAATACACAGGCGACGCCGACACTTGATAGCTTGGCGCGTGATTTAACAGTGATTGCTCGGGAAGAGAACTTGGATCCGGTTATTGGTCGCGCGAAGGAAATTCAGCGTGTGATTGAAGTATTATCAAGACGGACAAAGAATAATCCCGTTTTAATTGGAGAGCCGGGGGTTGGTAAAACAGCGATTGCTGAGGGGTTGGCGCAGCAAATTGTGCGAAATGAAGTTCCGGAAACACTTCGCGGAAAGCGTGTGATGACGCTTGATATGGGGACTGTTGTTGCGGGTACGAAATATCGTGGTGAGTTTGAAGATCGTTTGAAAAAAGTGATGGATGAGATTCGTCAAGCTGGCAATGTGATTTTATTCATTGATGAGTTGCACACACTGATTGGTGCTGGTGGAGCGGAAGGCGCGATTGATGCTTCGAACATTTTGAAGCCACCTCTTGCTCGTGGGGAGCTCCAATGTATTGGGGCGACGACACTTGATGAGTATCGTAAATATATTGAAAAGGATGCGGCACTTGAAAGACGTTTCCAACCGATTAAAGTGGATGAGCCGAGTGTTGAAGAATCGATTCAAATTTTACACGGCTTGCGGGACCGTTATGAGGCACACCACCGTGTGGCAATTACGGATGAGGCGCTTGATGCGGCTGTTCGCTTGTCGGATCGCTATATTTCCGACCGTTTCTTGCCGGATAAGGCAATTGACGTGATTGATGAAGCAGGTTCGAAAGTGCGTTTAAAAGCGTATACGACACCTTCTGATTTGAAAGAGATGGAGCTTGAACTTGCGGAGCTGAAGAAGGAGAAAGACGCCGCTGTCCAAGGTCAAGAGTTTGAAAAAGCGGCATCATTCCGCGACCGTGAGCATAAACTTCGGAAAGCTTTGGAAGAAGAAAAGCTTAGTTGGAAGGAAAAACAAGGCCGAGATAACAGTCAAGTAACAGAAGATGTGGTGGCGGAAGTTGTAGCGAGCTGGACTGGAATTCCGGTTATGAAACTAGCGGAAACGGAAACAGATAAGCTACTAAACATGGAAAAATTACTGCACGAACGTGTGATTGGGCAAGACGAAGCGGTTAAAGCTGTGTCACTTGCGGTTAGACGTGCTCGTGCAGGGTTAAAAGATCCGAAACGCCCAATTGGGTCATTTATTTTCCTAGGTCCGACTGGGGTTGGGAAGACGGAATTAGCACGCGCGCTTGCTGAATCGATGTTTGGTGATGAGGATGCGATGATTCGCGTGGATATGTCGGAATACATGGAGAAATTCTCGACGGCACGATTAGTTGGGGCACCGCCTGGCTATGTCGGCTATGAGGAAGGCGGACAATTGACGGAAAAAGTTCGTCAAAAACCGTATTCTGTTGTTCTTTTAGATGAAATTGAAAAAGCGCATCCAGATGTGTTCAATATGTTATTGCAAGTTTTGGATGATGGTCGTTTAACCGATTCGAAAGGTAGAGTTGTTGATTTTCGTAATACGGTTATCATTATGACTTCCAATATTGGAGCGCAAGAAATGAAAGTGGATAAATCGATGGGCTTTAACGTTACTGATGTGACGAAGGACCATAAGGCGATGGAACATCGGGTCTTGCAGGAACTTAAAAAGGCGTTTCGCCCAGAGTTTATTAATCGGATTGATGAAACCATTGTCTTCCATTCGCTAACGGAAAAAGAATTGAAGCAAATTGTAACGCTGTTAACTGGGCAGCTTACAAGCCGGTTAGCGGAGCGTGACATCCACGTAAAAATGACAGACGGTGCGAAGTCTAAGATTGCGAAGGAAGGCTATGATCCGGAATACGGGGCGCGGCCGTTAAAACGTGCGATTCAAAAAAGTATCGAGGACCGCCTTTCAGAAGAGCTTTTGCGTGGTAATGTTCAGGTTGGGGATACAATTGAGATTGGCGTAAAAGATGGTGAGTTTGAGGTTCGTAAAAAGGATGCTAAAAAGCAGAAGGTAACAGCTAAAAAAGCAAAAGTAAAATAAGGCGTAAAGGCTTTTTTCGCGGGGAATCCGTGAGAAAAGCCTTTTTTTGAGGTGTCACAAACTTGAAAATACTTTTTTCACCAAAAAGAATATGCGTTCGTTTGTTCTATGTTACAATGGATTAGGTGGAGGGTGAGAATTATGGCAAAAGCGAGAAGAACAACTAAATTTGTCTGTGGCTCTTGTGGTTACGAGTCGCCAAAATGGATGGGGAAATGCCCAAATTGCGGAGAATGGAACCAAATGGTGGAGGCGCTCGAACCATCGAAGAAAGCGACAAGACAGACGTTTACACATACGGGTGAGGTGTCTAAGGCGACTAAAATTACGGATGTTGTGAGTGAACTGGAGAAACGTGTGCAAACGAATATGCCAGAGCTAAATCGTGTGCTTGGCGGCGGTGTGGTCGTTGGCTCGATGGTTTTAGTTGGCGGGGACCCTGGAATTGGGAAATCAACGCTTCTTTTGCAAGTTTCGGCGGCACTAACTTTGGCTGGAAAACGCGTGCTTTATATTTCTGGTGAGGAATCAGTTAAGCAGACGAAGCTTCGTGCAGAACGGCTCCATGTTTCAGGCGACAATTTATATGTATACGCGGAAACGAACTTGGAAGCTATTCAAGAAACGATTAATTTTATTGAACCGGATTTTGTTATTATTGATTCCATTCAAACGGTGTATCATCCGGATGTTACGAGTGCGGCGGGTAGCGTGTCACAAGTAAGAGAATCAACGGCCGCATTAATGCGGGTTGCGAAATTGCAAAATATTACAGTGTTTATTGTGGGGCACGTTACGAAAGAAGGCGCGATAGCTGGGCCTAGACTTCTTGAACATATGGTAGATACGGTGCTTTATTTTGAAGGTGAACGTCATCACGCTTACCGAATTTTACGCGCGGTCAAAAACCGGTTTGGCTCTACGAATGAAATTGGGATTTTTGAGATGCGTGATGTGGGGCTTGTTGAGGTTCAGAATCCTTCTGAAGTGTTTTTGGAGGAGCGGCTTGAGAATGCTTCTGGCTCTACAGTTGTGGCTTCCATGGAGGGAACAAGGCCGGTTCTTGTGGAAATTCAAGCACTTGTGTCTCCAACGATGTTTGGGAACGCGAAACGAATGGCAACGGGGCTTGATTACAATAAAGTGTCACTTATTATGGCTGTTCTTGAAAAACGAGTTGGTTTGCTTTTGCAAAATCAAGATGCGTATTTAAAAGCGGCGGGTGGCGTTAAATTAGATGAGCCAGCTGTAGATTTAGCTATTGCGGTAAGTATCGCTTCAAGCTATCATGATCGTCCGACAAACAGTACGGACTGCTTTATTGGGGAGCTTGGACTTACGGGTGAAGTGCGCCGTGTTGCACGAATTGAGGAACGTGTGAAGGAAGCGGCGAAGCTTGGATTTAAACGCATTTTTGTGCCAGCGAATAACCGTTTGGAAATTAAAATGCCGAGTGGTATTTCAATTATTGCAGTTGAAACGATTGCAGAAGCGTTAAAGAAAGCCTTGCCGAAATCTTAAGCTTTCTTTTAAGGAGAAAATTTGCGGGTTGTCTGTTTCATGGTGTAAAATGAAAGATGTATGAAGCAACGCACAAATATGAAATGAAGGGAGGAAAAAAGATGCTGAAATGGGTAATTAGAGCTTGTTTTGTTTTACTTGGTGGTACAGCGGGTGTTTTTATTTTGCCAGCCGTTTACGCGAAAATGGGTTTGGCAGACCACTTATGGCTTAATAATCCTTATGCCAATGCTTTTGTTGGTGCAATTATATTTTATCTTATTACTTTTTGGGCGGTGAAATATATAGAAGCCGCACTTAATTGGCTTGAGGAAAGATTAACAAAGATTTCGAGTGTGACCATTGTATACGGGGGACTAGGCCTGATTATTGGGCTGGTTATTGCATTTTTTGCAGGCAATGCGTTCAGTCAAACAAGGATTCCAATTATCAATTCGGTTGTGCCGATCGTTTTAACGCTTGTTTTGGGCTACCTTGGTTTTCGTGTGGGGATTAGTCGGCGGAATGAGCTAGGGACGCTGTTTTCTGGGAAAAATGTACGTAAGAAAGCGGCGGATTCGGCTGGTAGAGAAACTCAAAATAGCGACTCGATGGACTATAAAATTCTAGATACGAGTGTTATAATTGATGGGCGCATCGCGGATATTTTAATGACAGGATTTTTAAATGGCGTGATTGTGATACCGCTGTTTGTTTTGGCAGAACTGCAACATATTGCTGACTCATCAGATACGTTAAAACGGACTCGTGGTCGCCGTGGGCTGGATATTTTAAATCGTATTCAGAAGGAAGATAAGATTAAAGTTGAAATGTATGAAGGCGACTTTGAAGAAATTCCAGAAGTGGACAGTAAACTGGTTAAGCTGGCTAAAATAATGGGTGGCACCGTTGTAACGAATGATTACAATTTGAATAAGGTTTGCGAATTTCAGAATGTACCGGTGTTAAATATTAATGATTTGGCGAATGCGGTTAAACCGGTTGTTTTACCAGGCGAAAAAATGACAGTTCTTGTCGTGAAAGATGGCAAGGAGCATAATCAAGGCGTGGCGTATTTAGATGATGGCACGATGATTGTTGTGGAAGACGGGCGTAAATTTATGAATGAAACGATTGAAGTTGAGGTTACAAGTGTACTTCAGACGTCGGCAGGAAGAATGATTTTTGCAAAACCAAATTGATATTTGGATATTAGGCAGGAGTTAGTGTGAATGAACTATGAACTGATTTTTTTAGCGGCTGGGCAAGGAAAACGGATGAATGCCAAGCGAAATAAAATGTGGCTAGAGTTATTTGATGAGCCGATTTTTGTGCATGCTTTAAAGCCGTTTTTGGCTGATAGCCGCTGTAGTCATATTGTAATTGTTTGTCAGGCGGAGGAAACGGGTTTGGTGAGCGCGGCGCTTGGAAATCTTGAGTTAGCTGATACGTTTGTTGAAGTTGTGGCTGGGGGAACTGAACGGCAGTATAGTGTCAGGAATGGGTTAGCCAAATGTGACGCGGAGCAAATTGTTCTTGTCCATGATGGTGCTAGACCTTTTGTGACGCTTGATATTGTGGACCGGTTGCTTGATGCAGTTTCTGAAAAAGATGCTAGCATTTGTGCGGTGAAGGTGAAAGATACGGTGAAACGTGTTTCGCTTGGCCTAGTTCGAGAGACGGTTGATCGGGAAAATCTTTGGCAAATTCAGACGCCGCAAGCTTTTAAGTCATCGCTTTTAAAAGAGGCGCACGAGAAGGCGTTCGCGGAAGGCTTTCTTGGAACAGATGAAGCAAGTCTTGTTGAGCGTCTTTCTGCCCCGATAAGTGTTGTGGAAGGTAGTTATTACAACATTAAGTTGACAACACCTGAGGATATGCCGCTTGCGAAGGCGATTTTTGGTGAGATGGGAGGGAATGTTAGATGATTCGAATTGGTCAGGGCTATGATGTGCATCAGCTTGTGGCGGGTAGGAAGCTGATTATTGGTGGGATTGAGATTCCATATGAGAAGGGCTTACTTGGGCATAGTGATGCGGATGTGTTGCTTCATACGGTGACGGATGCGATTATTGGTGCTGTGGCTAGGCGTGATATTGGGCATTTCTTCCCGGATACGGATATGGCTTATAAGGATGCGGATTCGGCTGAGCTTTTGCTTAAAGTGTGGCAAGAGGTTAAGGCGGAAGGATACAAGTTATCCAATTTAGATTGTACGATTATTGCTGAGAAGCCAAAAATGGCGCCTTATGTGGATGCTATGAAAATACGGATTGCGGAGCTTTTAGATGCTTCGCCGTCAGAAGTGAATGTGAAAGCGACGACGACGGAAAAATTAGGTTTTACGGGTCGTGGCGAAGGAATAGCGAGTTTAGCGGTTGTACTGCTTGAAAAGTAAAAGGAGTGAATAGTTTTGGTTGAAAATAAGAAGGTTCGTGTACGGTATGCGCCAAGTCCAACTGGTTTTTTGCATATTGGGAATGCGCGTACGGCACTTTTTAATTATTTATTTGCAAGACATAATGATGGGGACTTTGTGATTCGTATTGAGGATACGGATTTAAAGCGTAACGTCTGGGACGGCGAGGAAAGCCAACTTAGAAATTTGAAATGGCTTGGGATTGACTGGGATGAAGGCATTGATAAGCCAGGTAAGTACGGACCGTATCGCCAGTCGGAACGTAAAGCGATTTATGATCCACTTTTGGAACAGCTTTTAGAAGAAGGTAAGGCGTATAAGTGTTACTGTACGGAGGAAGAACTCGAGGCGGAACGCGAGGCGCAAAAAGCACGTGGTGAAATGCCACGTTACGGCGGGAAATGTCGCCATCTAACTGATGCTGAACGTGCTGAAAAAGAAGCAGCAGGGCTAAAACCGAGCATTCGTTTTGCTGTGCCAGAAAATGAGACGATTACATTTAATGATATGGTAAAAGATGATGTTTCTTTTGATACGAATGGCATTGGCGACTTTGTTATTGGGAAAAAAGATGGTATGCCAACGTATAATTTTGCGGTGGCTGTGGATGACCACTTGATGGAAATGACGCATGTTCTTCGCGGTGATGACCATATTTCCAATACGCCGAAACAAATTATGATTTATGATGCGTTTGGTTGGGAAGCACCAATTTTTGGTCATATGACGCTGATTGTTAATGAAAGTAGACGCAAACTCAGCAAGCGTGATGGTTCAATCATTCAGTTCATTGAGCAGTATCGCGACTTAGGCTATCTTCCAGAAGCGCTATTTAACTTTATTGCGATGCTTGGATGGTCGCCAGAGGGTGAGGAAGAAATTTTCTCGAAGGAAGAATTTATCAAAATTTTCGACCCGAATCGGCTCTCGAAATCGCCTGCACTCTTTGATACAAACAAATTGACGTGGGTGAACAACCAATACGTGAAGAAGCTCCCGCTAAACGATGTGGTCGAACTTTCTTTACCACACTTGCAAAAAGCGGGCGTGGTGCCTGAGCAATTGGATGCGGAAGAACTAGAATGGGTACACAAATTGGTGTCGCTATATCATGAACAAATGAGTTATGGCGCGGAAATCGTGGGCTTGACGGAAATGTTCTTTGCGGATGCTGGCCAATTGAATTTCGACGAGGAAGAACAGGCGGTGCTAGCTGAGGATACGGTGCCGGTTGTCATTCGTGCCTTCGCAAATGAGGTGGCAAGTTTGGATCCGTTCGTGGCGGATGAAGTCAAAGCGGCCATCAAACGCGTGCAAAAGGAAACTGGTGTGAAAGGAAAAGGCCTCTTCATGCCGATTCGTATTGTCGCAACTGGTGAGATGCATGGCCCTGAATTGCCGCTTGCAATTGAAGTTTTGGGCAAGGAAAAGGTTTTAAGTCGTCTAAATGGCTGGCTGAAAAAATAAACTGAAAGGACGTTGTGAGGCAGAAGCGCCTCCGCGTTCTTTTTGCTTTATTCCCAAATAATAATGGTTGCGATTCTCGTTTTTGTTGTTATAATAGAAGTACTATAGTTGTCCGAAAACGGTGATGGGAAGAAGTACGGAGTTGCGCGCTTACAGAGAGAGCCATGTTGCTGCGATTGGCTTAGCTCAACAACTCCTGAAATGCATCCCTGAGTTCTAGTGGGAAATGCGAAGAGTATCACTAGACGTCAACAGGTCGTTACCCCTGTATACAAGGTGGGGCTTGATATTTCAAGCCCAATCAGAGTGGAACCGCGCAAGACGTCTCTGTATGGGGGTGTCTTTTTGTTTGGGCTCTTACGGGCTAAGCCCGTTAGAGCCCAAATATAAGAACGAGCAAAGCGAGTTGTTAATCCAAGGTTTTAACCTTACGGGCTAAGCCCGTTAGAGCCCAAATATAAGAACGAGCAAAGCGAGTTGTTAATCCATGCATTTATACATAAAGGGCTAAGCCCACATGAAGACTACACGTGCACGAGCGAAGGCGAGTTTGTGCCCACAAACGCAAAACACCCAAAATCCAACCCAATGGAGGAACTGAAAATGGCAAGGAAATTTATAGAGGATTTAGATACTGTCATCAAAAATGACCCGGCGACGCGCAAACGAATCGATGCTTTTTTCACAAATGCAGGGGTCCACGCTATCTGGATTTACCGTGTGGCACATTTTTTCTATCAACATAATATGATTGTGTTGTCGAAGATGCTATCACAATTTGCGCGGTTTATGACAAATATTGAAATTCACCCTGGGGCTGTGATTGGCAGACGCTTGTTTATTGACCACGGGGCGGGGGTTGTCATTGGGGAGACGGCTGAACTTGGAACGGACGTGATTTTGTTTCATGGTGTTACACTTGGCGGGACGGGAAAAGATACAGGGAAGCGGCATCCGACGGTTCGAAACGGGGTGCTGATTTCAGCGGGCGTTAAAATACTTGGGCCTGTTGAAGTTGGTACGGAAGCAAAAATAGGGGCTGGAGCTGTTGTTTTAAAGGATGTTCCACCGTGTGCGACAGTAGTCGGAATTCCTGCAAAAGTGGTGCGGCTAAACGGGCGCACAGTGGCGCATACAGAGCCAAACTTGGAAAGCCTTTTTGAAAGAATCGAACAGTTAGAAGAAAAAATAGCGAAATTTGAACGAGGAGCTGGTGAATAAGATGTCTTTGCAAATTTATAATACGTTGACGCGTGAAAAGGAGATTTTCAAACCGATAAATGATGGGAAAGTAAAAATGTATGTCTGCGGACCGACTGTGTACAACTATATCCACATTGGGAATGCGCGGCCGATTATTGTGTTTGACACGGTGCGCCGGTATTTCACGTATCGCGGGTATGATGTGCAGTTTGTATCGAATTTCACGGATGTGGATGATAAGTTGATTCGCGCGGCGGAGGAGCTCAAGCTTACGGTTCCGGAAGTGGCGGATAAATTTATTGGCGCGTATTTTGATGATGTCGACCAGCTAAACGTGGCGAAAGCGACGGTGAATCCTCGTGTGACGGAAAATATGGATGAAATTATTGATTTTATTTCGGCACTCATTGAAAAGGGCTTTGCGTATAAGTCTGGCGGGGACGTGTATTACCGCACGAAAAAATTTGATGGCTACGGGAAATTATCGCATCAGCCGCTGACGGAGCTTCAGATGGGCGCGCGAATTGAGGCGAATGAATTGAAAGAAGACCAGCTTGATTTTGTTCTTTGGAAAAGTGCGAAACCAGGCGAGATTTTTTGGGAGAGTCCGTTTGGCAAGGGGCGTCCGGGCTGGCATATTGAGTGCTCGACGCTTGCACGCAAATATTTAGGCGACACGATTGATATCCACGCAGGCGGTCAAGATTTGATTTTCCCACATCACGAGGATGAAATTGCGCAATCGGAAGCGTTAACGGGCAAAACTTTTGCGAATTACTGGATGCATAACGGCTTTTTAAACATTGATGGGGAAAAAATGTCGAAGTCGCTTGGGAATTTTATTACGCTACATGACGTTTTAGAGGACCATGACCCGAATGTGATTCGGTTTTTCATGCTTTCTGTTCATTACCGCAGACCGATTTCGCTTAGCGATGCGACACTAAATGATGCGGAAAATGGGCTCGAACGCCTGCGGACGACGTATCACAATTTGGACTACCGGATTCAGTCGGTGGAGGAAGATTTTAGCGACGCGGAGCACAAAGAAGAATGGCTTGAGCAACTTACGGAGCTAAAAATGCAATTTGAAGATGAAATGGACGATGATTTCAATACGGCGAATGCGATTACAGCTTTTCATGAGCTTGCTAAACGCGCGAATATTTATTTGACACGTGACCACGTTTCGGTGACTGTTTTACGTGAGTTTTATAGCATGATGCGTTTGTTTGCAGAAGTTTTAGGGGTTCGCCTTGCGGGAACTTCGGCAGCCACGCTTGATGACGCTGAAATTGATGCCCTCATTGAGGAACGCTTACAAGCACGAAATGAGCGAAACTTCGCGCGCGCCGATGAAATTCGTGATTTGCTCAAAGAAAAAGAGATTATTTTGGAAGACACAGCACACGGTACGCGCTGGAAACGAGGGTAAGAAATGGCGAAGGTGAAAGACTACAAACAGCTGAACGGCCTTGCGCTCGCGTACATGGGCGATGCGGTTTACGAGCAACATATTCGGCTCTACTTATTAAAACTAGGGAAAACAAAACCCAATCAGTTGCAAAAAAAAGCGACGGAATTTGTTTCGGCGAAAGGGCAGGCAAAAGTTTTAAACACGCTCTTAGAACGCGGCTTTTTAACGGAAGACGAAACGGCTGTTTATAAACGCGGTCGCAATGCGAAATCCTACTCGCTACCTAAAAACACAGATGCGGCGACATACAATTTATCGAGCGCATTTGAGGCGGTCATTGGTTATTTGTATTTGGGTGAGGAAGAAAATCGGCTTATGGAATGGCTAGATGCGGCAGTTCAGATTATCGAGGAGGGGAACTAATATGGAACAAAATGAAGAATGGATTGGCGGCAGAAACCCTGTACTCGAAGTGCTCCGTTCAGGTCGCGACATTCATAAAATTATTATTTCAGAAGGCTCGCAAAAAGGAGTCATGAAACAAATTATTGGCCTTGCCAAAGAGCGACACGTGGAAGTGCGTTTTGTCCCAAAAGCAAAGGTTGATAAAGTAGTACCGGGTTCAAATCAAGGTGTGGCGGCACAAATTGCGGCGTATCGCTACTTTGAGTTAGAAGATTTATTTCGCGCAGCGGAACAAAAAGATGAGTTGCCATTTTTCATTATTCTTGATGAACTGGAAGATCCACATAACTTGGGCTCGATTATGCGTACAGCTGATTCTGTAGGGGCGCACGGGATTATTATTCCGAAACGCCGTTCAGTAAGCTTGACGCAAACAGTGGCGAAGGCTTCAACAGGTGCGATTGAATATGTTCCCGTTGTGCGCGTGACGAACATTACGAAAACGATGGAAGACTTGCAAAAAAGAGGTTTATGGATTTTTGGTACGGATGCGTCTGGCAGCAGTGACTACCGCACGATGGATGCGGATTTGCCGCTCGCGCTTGTGATAGGCAGTGAAGGCCGCGGAATGAGTCGCCTTGTGCGCGAAAAATGTGACTTCCTGATTCACTTGCCAATGGTCGGAAAAGTAACGTCTTTAAATGCATCGGTCGCAGCTAGTATTTTGCTCTATGAAGTTTATAGGAAGAGAAATCCACTGGAATGAACCGCGTTTTGCTGGTTGATGGCTATAATGTAATCGGTGCATGGCCTGAACTTGCTCGTCTAAAAGATTATGACCTCGAAGCAGCCAGAAATACTCTTATCGCCTGGATGGCAGAATACAAAAGTTATACAGGCTACCGCGTAGTAATCGTATTTGATGCACAATATGTGCGCAAAGTGGAGCGGAAAATGACACGAAATAAAGTAGAAATTGTTTTTACAAAAGAAGATGAGACTGCGGACGAATATATTGAACGAAAAGCAATTGAATGGAAAAACGCTAAAACGCAAATTATGGTCGCAACAAGTGATTATACGGAGCAGTGGGCGATTTTTGGGCAAGGCGCGTTACGAATTTCCTCACGCGAATTGCTTTTTGAAATTCAAGAAATGAGCCGTACAATTGACCGGAAAATGAAACGGATTCGTGCCGAAATGCCAAAATCAAAGCTGGATTTAGATTCTGAAACAATAAAACGCTTAGAAATGTGGCGCAGAGGCGAAAAATAAAGGTTGACGATGCGGGAGTGAACTCTGTATAATAAAGCAAAATCTTTAGCAAAGGAGCCAAATCGAATTGACGAAAGAACAAAATCAGGAAATGGATTTGCTGACACTTGCTAGAGGAGGAAACACGGAAGCGCTTGAATATTTCTTTGATAAGTATCAAAGCGTGGTTTACTGGAAAGCGACCCAATATTTTTTGCAGGGTGCCGACCGTGAAGATTTAATTCAAGAAGGCATGATTGGGCTTTTTAAAGCTATTCGGGATTACAATCCGGAGAAAGCGGCTTCGTTTAAATCATTTGCAGAAATTTGTATTAATAGGCAGCTTTTATCGGCGGTCAAGCGCGGGGCACGAAAGAAAAATAATCCGCTTAATCAATCGATTTCTCTTGACACACCAATGAGCTCGGACGATGAGCTAGACTGGACGCTCATCGATGTCATCTCGGAAAAGCAAGCGGAAACCCCGGAAGATTTTTTAATCAAAAATGAAGATTTTACAAATGTTGCAAAGAAGCTCGAGGCGCTCACGAGTGAATTCGAGCGAAATGTTTTGAAGCAGTATTTAGAGGGAAAAAGTTATCATGAAATGGCGGTAGCTTTTAAGGTGAAGGAGAAAGCAATCGATAATGCTTTGCAGCGCATCAAACGAAAGATGACGAAAGACTTATGAACGGCTTTATGGCAGTTTTGTCACAAAAATTCGTTTGACTTGAACTTTATGAGATGATATATTTATAGAGATGCAAAGTCTTCTAATAAGACTACGCAAATGAGAGTAGCGGAGTTGACGGAAGCATATGAAGAAAAAAACATCACTTGCTTGTAGCGAGTGCGGTTCAAGAAATTATTCAATTAGTGCCAGTGGTTCGCATAAACAAGTTCGTTTAGAGGTTAAGAAATTTTGCCGGCACTGTAATAAACACACTTTACATCGAGAAACAAAATAGTTTTAATTGGAGGTTTAAACATGTCTGCGATTTCAAGATTTTTTAAAAACGTGACGTCTGAAATGCGAAAAGTGACTTGGCCAACTAGAAAAGAATTGACAAGTTACACGGTAACAGTTGTCATTACGGTTATTTTATTTGCTGTATTCTTTATGCTGTTAGACTTTGGAATTGAACAGCTTATTCAACTTATTCTGTAATGCTGGGCAATTTTAAAAATTAATGGTATAATACTACTTGTGATGAAACCCGAGTGAATCCGGGTTTTTTGTTTTGGCTGAATCGAAAACAAAGGAGGATGGTGACAAAAGGTGTCGCCAACTAACAAATGGAAAAAAATTGGTATGTCGTCCACACTTACTCGGGCTATGAAAATAAAGTAAAAGCTAACTTGGAAAAACGTGTTGAATCAATGGGCATGTCGGATAAAATCTTCCGCGTTATTGTCCCAGAAGAAGATGAAACAGAAGTGAAAAATGGTAAAACAAAAACGATTAAACGTAAAGTATTCCCAGGTTATGTGCTTGTTGAAATCGTGATGACAGATGACTCTTGGTACGTTGTTCGTAATACACCGGGCGTTACGGGATTCGTTGGTTCCGCTGGTTCAGGCTCAAAACCAACAGCCCTTTTACCTGAAGAAGCTGATCGCATTCTGAAGAGCATGGGCATGATGGATAAACTGCTTGATGCTGACTTTGAAATTGGTGAAACGGTTATGGTTAAAGAAGGTCCGTTTGCTGATTACTCTGGTAAAGTCGACGAAATGGATATGGATAAAGGTAAAGCAAAAGTTATGGTCAACATGTTCGGTCGGGAAACTCCGGTTGAAGTTGATTTCAATCAGATTGAGAAAATTTAATTGGAAGGCGCAGTTCCGTTTTGGAGCTGTGTTTTTTTTGAACGAACGGAAGAACAGCAAGCCTTATTTAAAGAAGGAATAGAAGCTGATTTTTTTTCAGATACAGAGGAACTGCTAGAAAAAGTCGCGTTTTATCATGCTAAGCCAGAACTAAGGGAATCAATTCGGCAAAAAGGATATGAAAAGGTGCTGCAGCTCGACGCCACTTATGCGCGCCGTATACAGGAAATCTTAGCTTTTTAACAAAGAAAATGGTCTTGCAATTGTGTTTTTAAAGTGGTATCATGTATAAGTACGTTTTTGCGTATGTTTCACGTGGGAGGGGAAATCTTAATCCCCATTTAACCACAGCACGGACTTAAGGAGGTATGTCTCGTGGCTAAAAAAGTTATTAAAGAAGTTAAACTTCAAATTCCAGCAGGGAAAGCAAATCCTGCACCTCCAGTTGGACCTGCACTAGGTCAAGCTGGTGTTAATATCATGGGATTCTGTAAAGAGTTTAACGCTCGTACAGCCGATCAAGCTGGTCTTATCATTCCTGTTGTAATCAGTGTATTTGAAGACCGTTCGTTTACGTTCATCACGAAAACTCCACCAGCTGCAGTATTGCTTAAAAAAGCTGCTAAAGTGGAAAAAGGTTCTGGTGAGCCTAACCGTAACAAAGTTGCAACTGTAACTCGTGCTCAAGTACAAGAAATTGCTGAGCTTAAAATGCCTGACCTAAATGCTGCAAACGTTGAGTCTGCAATGCGTATGGTTGAAGGTACAGCTCGTTCTATGGGATTCGTAGTAGAAGACTAAGAAAAAAGCAATTTGAACAATAAGGAGGAAAAGAAATGGCTAAGAAAGGTAAAAAGTATCAAGATGCTTTGAAAAAAGTAGATACAACAAAAGCGTATTCTGTTGAAGAAGCAGTAGCGCTTGCTAAAGAAATTGATTTCGCCGGTTTCGATGCAACTGTTGAAGTAGCATTTCGTCTTGGCGTAGACCCTAAAAAAGCGGACCAACAAATCCGTGGTGCCGTAGTATTACCAAACGGTACTGGTAAAACACAACGCGTTTTAGTTTTCGCTAAAGGAGAAAAAGCAAAAGAAGCTGAAGCTGCTGGCGCTGACTTCGTTGGAGATGCTGAATTTGTTGAAAAAATCAACCAAGGTTGGTTTGACTTTGATGTTATCGTAGCTACACCTGATATGATGGGTGAAGTTGGTAAATTAGGTCGTGTCTTAGGACCAAAAGGCTTAATGCCAAACCCTAAAACGGGTACAGTTACTATGGACGTAACAAAAGCTGTTAATGAAATTAAAGCTGGTAAAGTGGAATACCGTGTTGATAAAGCTGGTAACATTCACACTGCTATTGGTAAAGTTTCGTTTGACACTGATAAATTAATTGAAAACTTCCGTACTGTAAATGATGTATTACAAAAAGCGAAACCAGCTGCTGCCAAAGGTACTTACGTGAAAAACTTAAGCGTAACAACTACTTTTGGACCTGGTATCCAAGTTGATCCATCTTCTTTATAAAACGTACTTGACGACCTAACGAATCTTTGATAAGATATGATAGGCTTAAAAAGTGAATATCCTTACCGTAGACAGCAGGTACGCATTTGCGTTTAAATATGCCCGCCGAGGATTTTAGATGAACAGGACATTTTTGTCTTGTGATTGAACCCTTGCTGTTACGGTGGCAAGGGTTTTATTATGTAGCCATTTTGGCGTTTAGACTATGGACGGAGGTGTAAAAATGAGTAAAATTTTAGAAGCTAAACAAAGTGCAGTTGATGAAATTTCAGCTAAACTTGCAGATAGCGTATCTACAGTTATCGTGGACTATCGTGGACTAAATGTATCTGAGATTACTGAATTACGTAAGCAATTACGTGAAGCAGGCGTAGAATTTAAAGTATACAAAAACACATTAGTACGTCGTGCAGTAGAAGCTAAAGGTTTTGAAGGACTTCAAGAAGTGCTTACTGGACCAAACGCTATTGCTTTCAGTAACGAAGACGTTGTTCTTCCAGCTAAAATTTTGAATGACTTCGCGAAAGATCACGAAGCGCTTGAAATTAAAGCAGGTATCATTGAAGGGAATGTTTCTTCTCTTGATGAAATCAAAGCTCTTGCAACACTTCCATCTCGCGAAGGTTTGCTATCTATGCTTTGCAACGTATTACAAGCTCCTGTTCGCAACCTTGCTCTTGCTACAAAAGCAGTTGCGGATCAAAAAGCTGAACAAGAAGCTTAATTACCGGGTGTTAGCCCAATAAAAAAATTAAAACAATAATGGAGGAATTTTAAAATGGCTTTAAACATTGAAGAAATCATTGCTTCTGTAAAAGAAGCGTCTGTATTAGAACTTAACGATTTAGTAAAAGCAATCGAAGAAGAATTTGGCGTAACTGCTGCTGCTCCTGTAGCTGTAGCTGCTGCTGGTGCTGCTGGTGGCGCTGCTGAACAAACTGAATTCACAGTTGAATTAGCATCTGCTGGCGATTCTAAAATCAAGGTTATCAAAGTGGTTCGTGAAATCACTGGTCTTGGCTTAAAAGAAGCGAAAGAATTAGTTGATAACGCTCCTAAAGCAATCAAAGAAGGCGCTTCTAAAGAAGAAGCTGAAGAAATCAAAGCGAAACTTGAAGAAGTTGGCGCTGGCGTAGAATTCAAATAATTAATCGAAAGAGGCTGATTTGATTATCGGCCTCTTTTTTAGCTTGTTTTTAGGAATAAGCTTTTTTTAATTGTATTTTGTAAGTAAGCCGTGCTACTATTGAAAAGTAGAAAGTTTTTTGGAGGGCTATGTATGCATAAAAGTGTGTCTAAATCTGAGCTAGAGGTCATGAAGGTAGTATGGAATTTTGGTCGAGCAGTTCAGTATGCTGATGTTGCCGAAAAACTGGGAGAGCAAGGTTTTGAATGGAAGAAAAATACCATTTTAACCTTTCTAGCACGATTAGTGGAGAAAAAAATAGTCGGTGTGAAAAAAGTCGGTAGAAAAAATGAATATTATGCACTTATGAGTGAGGAAGAATATTTAGGGAATCAAACGGAAGCGTTTTTAGAAAATGTTTATGAAGGCGACGTAAGAGGTTTAATTACGAATCTCGTCCAAAAGGATTTAATTTCGCCAGACGAAATCGATAATTTACAACAATTTTGGAAAAGGAAAAAATCAGACGAATGAGTGAATTACTTAAAATAATTTTGTCCATGTCAATAACATCAATCGTTTTAATACCTCTGGTTTGGCTTTTTAAAAAAGTATTCGGCCAATTTTTAACTAAAAGAAAGAGCTATTACGTTTGGCTCGTTGTGTTTTTCTTTTTGGTAGTGCCGTTTGCTTTTTTCTTTGTGCAAAAAAGTAGCGACTTTTTGTGGGCGACGCCTGGTGAGTTTGACGGGCTGACGTCCATGGTGATTGGAGAAGATGGTATTACGGTGGGGCGCGACACAAAAACAATAGTCATCCGTTTTATTTTGAATTATCTATGGGTGGCTTGGCTTATTGTTGCAGTCATCTTTTTAGTTTACCGGATTGCCTCTTATCGGAATTTTAAGAAATATGTTATGTCGGGTGCGAGTTTTCTTGATGATCCGGAGAAACTTGATATTCTTTCGGAAGCGATGGAGGAAGTTCAGATTACAACGCCGGTTGAAGTAGTGGTGAATCCAATTATTTCGTCGCCTATTTTTTTCGGGATTCGTCGGGGAACAATTGTGCTGCCGGGGACCTCGTTTTCTGACAAAGAGTTGCGGCATATATTTTTGCATGAATTGATTCATTGTAAGCGTCGGGATATGCTTTTTGTGTGGATTACGCAAGTTTTCACTTGTTTGTATTGGTTTAATCCTTTGATGTACTTTATGAATAAGCAAATGGAGCGGGACCGGGAGCTGGCCTGTGATGAAGGTGTTTTGGCTTGTTTGGCTGATGATGAATATTTAGCCTACGGGGACACTTTGCTTCGATCGGTTGTCAAATCGGGAAAGTATAAGGAATCTTATGCGGCGGTTTCTTTGCACGAAAACGCGAAGACGCTTAAAGAACGACTTATTTCGATTGCGGCGTACAAAAAAGAGCGCGCTAGTTGGCTAGCATTTCTTTGCTTGGTTGGCACATTGTGCGTTGTTGGTTTGCTCGCTGATACTTTTCAGGCGAAGGTTTTTGCTTACGAGAAGGATAGTGGAATTGAAATCACGCGTAAAGATACTTCTGAAAAGGGCACGTTTTCTGCGATTGATTTGCAAGAGGCCGAGCAAAATGTCACGATTAAGAGCGGGGACGAGGAGTCTTTTGATGTGAGGGATTATGATGACGAGGCAGAATTAGTTGTGAAAAATGGCACATTAACTTATAAAAAGCCGAATCCTGAAACGCATGCGGATATTGAAATTACTTTAAAAAAAGATAAGGTTTATAATGGGATTCACGTTAAAACTTCTGGAAATACTGTGAAAATTTCGGATGTTCAGGCAAAAAAGATTAACGTTGAGGGGGCTGGCCTGTTAAATGAGTTTGATAATGTAAAAGCGGACACTCTTTTAGCGACAACTGATTCTGCAAACGTGAAGATAATGGGGGGACAGATCAAGGAGATTGTGCGCGTCCAGAGTAATCGTTCTTTTGTTCAAATTGGGAAATCACATGTAGGAAATCTTGACTTGTCGACTTTTTCAAACGCTGAATTAAATGAAACGGATATTACAGGTAAGTTTGCCATTAGTGGTGGCACCTTACTAGATGTTCAGAACGTAACGGCGAATGAACTTGAGTTGACTACTAAGAGCGGCGGGAAAATGGGATTCCGAAATATGGTAGTTGAGAATGCGGCAAAAATAACGAATAATGAAAGTGCGCTCTTGGATTTTAATGGTGTCTTAAACGGGGATACTGTCATCTCTGTTGTGAGCCCTTTTGATACGAAAATTACGATTCAAGGAAGTATGAATGATTATGCGATAAAAGCTCAGGCGAGTCAGGCGGATACGTTTATTTTGAACGGCAGTCCGGTGAGCTATCCTTTTGAAAGCAATTTGGCGGCGCGAAATAAGATGCAAATCACGAATGATTCGAGCATTAGCAATCAATTTAAGTTGTTTTTTGCGAAATAAGTTTTCCACCTAGCAAATTTGTTAGGTGGATTTTTCTTTTTGGGTATTGACAAATTAAACTACGGATTGTAGAATTATAAATGTTCATAAAATCAAAAGAGGGTGTGCAGAATGGGATTATTTAGTAGAAAAGCAATAGTTGTTCCAGAAGAGTATGTAACTTTCAACAAATTCTCAGCAGACAAGGAAAAATTATTATGCGTAGGAGGCGCGACTACGGAGTGTAAGCACAAGGTGGAAACGAAATTAAGTGGTTGCAACAAAGATTTAAAGCTGTACTATCCAAAAAATCAAGCTGCGAAAATAATCAAATATTGGTTACCGATGTTTGAGATTTATGATGGTCATTCAGCGATGAGTCTCATTTCTAACTGGATTGAGAAAAATAACTATGTGAACACGGTTTCGGATAAGACAACTTTAGCTGTAAAAAAGGATATAAATCGAGCGGCGCAAAAGTTTAATTTCGATGCGACTTCGCTACTTCAATCCGCTGATAAAGTTAAAATATACGGAGCTTTTGATTTAGAGCGTCTTGGCTATATTGTGCGTGTTTGTTTTTCGGTAGGGTTTTTAACGGAAGATCAAGCGTGGAACTGTCTGGAGCAATTATGGGAAGATGCGACGGAACATTTTGAAAATTGGGATGATTATATGGTGAGTTTTCTAAATGGGCAAGAAGAACTTGATACAAACTGGTATAGCGATACAATTGTATCATATGTTGAATTAAAACAGAATCAAGCAAGTTTAATAAATCGCTACAAACTAACATAAAAGAGGAGAACAAACATGAAGAAAATTTTAAGCTTTTTAACAGTATTATTAGTAGCTCTGGCGCTATCCGCTTGTGGTAGTGGAGATAAAAAAGCAAATTTGGAGAAAGATACATATGTTGCTGAAGTTAGTGGAGCCAATCTAGAGGCGACATTTACTCATGATGGAGATAAGTTGAAGAAAGTCGAACAAACAATGGAATATCCGCTTAGCTATTTCGGCCTTGCTGAAGGTGAGAAACTAGATGATGCAACGAAAAAAGAGTATGAAGAGAAAGCGAAAGAGCAGTATAAAGAATATGAAGACGGAAAAGGTACTTCTTTAAAAGCAACATTTACGGATGAGGCACTTAAACTTGAAATGTCTATTGACTTAGATAAAGTTGATGCAGATAAAGTAGGCGCATTACTCGGTGGAACAACTAATCCGAAAAATGTGAGTTATAAAGATACAGTTGAACAATTTGAAGCGCAAGGTTTTAAGAAAAAGGACGCGTAAATATCGCTCGTTTTGTATGAATAGATAAGTTTTAAGCCCGAAAGAGTAGATCTTTCGGGCTTTATTTATACTAAAAATTCCATTTCGATTAGCCTCACTTCATGTGGTTTTAAGGCTTGCTGGACGATGTAAGTGTCTGTGACTTTCGCTGTATATTGAATGACTTTTGGGTGAGTAGAAAGTTTCAATTCATCAATTTGTCGTTCGGTTAAGTCTTTTTGCGCGCCGTTTTGAAGCCAAATATCCATTGCAGAGCCGTATTCGCGAGAAAGAATATGTTCGGTCACGCGATATGAGCCAGCCTTTAAATTTTGCAGTTCCAGATGAATAGCTGCCATTTTTTCTTCGGGGAAAGCTTGGTACGGGTCGTCAAACGCGATTTGTCCTTCTTGAAGGAAAATAGAATGGAAATGCTGATAATGATAAGTTAAAATCTGGTAACCGGTTTGGCTTTTCGTGACAATATAACGTTCGCCTTGCGATAAAATTCTAGAACCGAGTTTCTTTAAAAAGGAGAAGGCGAAAAAACCGCTTTTTTTAATGCCATTTCTTGTAAATAAGCCGAGCCCGCCGTGAAATTCCTGTTTAGGGGCGCGAAATTCTTCGTGGAAATCGCTTAAAAGCCAGTAACCGAAACTGTCGATGTGGACGTTGTTTTCGAGAATGTTTTTAATAATAAAAGGCGCTTTATAGGCGGAATCATTCGTTAAGTCGGCGTGACTAGGCGTGCTGTTCCACTCGGTTAGATGCCATTCTTTTATAGAGAGGTCAGAAAAAAGCGTTTTAACCATTTGAATCATAGCACTTAAATAATGCAAATTGCCGCTCGAATAGGCAGGAAGCTGGGCGGACTGAGCATGATTAGTTGGCAGATTATCTGTGTAATAGCAGTGAAAGGAAACGAAATCAGGCGTTATTTTTTTGTTTTTTAGAAAATCGGCGAATTTTTTCACTGTGGGATTTTCAGGTTGGCTTGGGAAAGGAAAGATGCCCGGCGTCCCAATTTTGTAGTGCGGATTGATTTCGCGAATGGTTTGATAAGTTTCGGCGTAAAAGCAATTGAATGCCTCTATGGAATCCTGCCAGAAAATCGCAATATCAGGCTCATTCCAAATTTCAAAATACCAGCTAGCGACTTCTTTTTTGCCGTAGCGTTTTTCGATATGTAGGAAAAAATTTTTGACGAGAAAAAGCCATTTTTGCATGTCATTTGGGTAGGAAAGATAGCTTTTCTTGTGAAAATGATGATGCTCACTAGAACGTAGCTTTTCCGGCATGAAACCAATTTCGATAAAAGGTTTTAACTGATTCTTCAGCAGGAAATCAATGAGCATGTCGACATACGCAAAATTTAGTAGGGGCTCGCCTGCCGAATTTTCATCATAAACGTGCATCGCGTCATCGAAAATCCCGTGGAAACGGATGTACTCAAAACCAATTTCCTGCTGCGTTTCTTTCAACTGCTCTTGAACGGGGGCTAAAAAAAGTTCTTTTGCTTTGCTCACGGTAATGAGTTTTTGAAAACACCAATTGGCGGTTCGGCCGGGTTTGTTCATGGCAATTTGCGTAGCGGGAAGGGTTGTGTGGATAATGGAATCTTGTGGGTTGATGGTCTGATTTAAAAAGGGTGCTAAATGCTGATAAATCTCGTTCATATCAATTTCAATGTACTGCTTTTCGATGCTGTTGTTAGTAAAGGAAAATGCGGGTGTGCTTGTGTCGTTTTTCCGGTGTTCAGTTGGTGAAGCAGAATAAATTTCTTTGAAGGCTTTTACAAAGGCGGTTTCGCTTGGGAAGCCCGTATCAATTGCAATATTTTTAACAGAGTGATTGGTTGTCATGAGTTCTTTTGTTGCGGCGTTTAACCGAATTGAAGTTAGGAGCTGTTTGAAGGATTGTCCGGTTTGCTGGCGAATAAACTTGGAGAGATGGTCTTTGGACAGAAACACATGGCGCGCGAGTTCTTCGAGTGTTATGTTCGTTTGGAAATTTGTGTTCATATAATTTAAAACGTCGGTGAGCCTAGCGATATGTTTTTCTTTTGGCTGGTTGGAAAGATTCTCAATTGGTGCAGAAAATTGATGGACAAGTGTGAAAAGGAGTTTATAGTATAAGCTTGTCAAATTTAAATAGCTGTCACTGCGTTCTTTGCACACTTCTTGAATCATTTCGGCAAAAATTTGCCGAATCTGGTCAAATGAAGCTTGTTCTTCACTTGAAAATTGGGAAGATTGGCAGTGAAATGTAAGGTGGTCGATATTTGGTATGCTTTTTTTTGCTTCGGCGAGAGGGATTTGTAGGACGAGCAACGTGTTGGATTCATGACCATGCAGTGCATGAATTTGGTTAGCATTAACGAGAAAAATGTCGTTTTCAGATAGCTGGTGCGATTTCAAATTGGTATAAAGCGAAATGCTCCCCTTTAAAACAAAAATAATCTCGATGCTGTCGTGCCAGTGGCTTGAAGTAGCAGTTAGACGGTGAATTAGGAGTCGAAAAGGAAGTTTGTCCTCGGTTTGAATCATCTCATATGCTTGTATCAAGCGGCTCACCTCAATAAATTTAGTTAATTTCTTAATTATTATAGCATATTTCTTTTTTTGAGAAAGCGTTATCTTTTTATAAAAAAGAAAATTCTGACTACTTTGATTTAAAACTGGATTATGGTCACTTTCGACTTCAATATGACTGTTCGTTCTGATTGGCGTTCTCTATAATGAAAGCGTAACCAAGTGAGGAGGGAAGACAATGGAATTAACTGAAGAAAAATTGCCGCAAAGTACGACGAGTGTGAAGCTCTCTGTTCGGGAAAAAGTAAGTTATGGCTTGGGCGACACGGCGAGTAATTTAGTTTTTAGCATGATTACGATGTACTTAATGTTCTATTATACAGATGTGGCGGGAATTAATATCGCCGCTGTTGGAACATTGATGCTTGTCGCAAGAGTTATTGATGCTTTTGACAGCCCAATTTTTGGTATACTAATTGATAAGACGAATACGAAATGGGGGAAATCTAGGCCGTGGTTTTTATGGCTTTGTGTGCCATTTGGGATTTTTGCCGTCTTGGCGTTTTCTGTACCCGACATGGGGGACTCTAGCAAGCTGATATACGCCTATGTGACGTACATCGTTCTTGGAATTTTATACGCGGGAATTAACCTTCCGCTCGGCTCGCTTTTGCCGAGTTTAACGACGGATCCGCAAGAGCGCACCGTTGCCAATACATGCCGCATGATGGGTGGACAGTTCGGTGCCCTCATCGTCGCTTTTGGTGGCTTATTTTTAGTGCAACTTTTGGGCGGGGGAAATGCGCAACGAGGATTTACCTTAACGATGGTTCTGTTTGCAAGCGCTGCCATTTTGATGTTCCTCACTACATTCGCGAATACTAGAGAACGTGTCAACATAAACAATGGTGCAGCGGTGCCGTTTAAGCAAAGTATTAAAGCACTCGTTCCTAATAAGCCGTGGTGGATTATTACGGCGCTTATGTTTATTACATGGACTTGTACATCGGCGAAAATGGCGAATACGGTTTATTTCTTAAAATATAATCTAGGAAATGAACAAATTGCGGGGATTGTGAATGGTTTAGGTACAATTGGGATTTTAGCTGGCCTTTTCATGGTGCCGATGATTTCTCAGAAAATGAAAACGCGTGATATTGTGATTTTAGGAAGTGGCATTGCCATTTTCGGACAGCTCATTCTATACATTTCGTCGCTATATAGTTCTATTCCAATTGTAATAATTGGGACGATTATCGGTTCCATTGGGAGCGGTTTGCCGGCGGGAATTATGGGCGTTATGTTGTCTGACACAATTGATTACGGGGAAGTGAAGTTTGGCGTTCGGGCCCAAGGACTCCTTTCAAGCGCGGTTGCTTTTGGCGTGAAATTTGGAATGGGTATCGGGGCAGCAATTAGTAGTTTGATACTTGGTATGGCGGGCTATACGGCCAATCAGGCGCAGGCAGGTGGGGCACTCCGGGCGATTGAAATGAATTTCGTTTGGCTACCGGCAATTGGGTTCATTCTCATCATTTTAATCGTATTCTTCTATAAATTGGATGATGAACGAGATGCGATTCGAATGCAAATTGAGGAAAATCGACAACAGGAAGGATTGAAGGATATTGAATAGAGAAGTGGATTTAAGGAAGGCACCGTATTCGTTAACAGAGGAGGCCATCAATTGGGTGGAGGAAACGCTCGCGAATATGGACGAGGATACGAAAATTAAGCATTTATTTGCGCCCATTGCGATGAGTACGGATCAGGCGGAACTTACGGCGTGGGTGCAGGAATTTAAACCGGCTGGAATTATGTATCGCCCTTCGGCTGCGGCAGATATTCAGGCGGCGCATCGCATTTTGCAAGAGAATAGCGACATTCCACTTTTAATAGGTGCCAACGTGGAAGCAGGTGGAAATGGCTTGGCGTTTGAAGGTACATATGTTGGAAAACAGCTCCAAATTGCGGCTACAGATAATGTGGATTATGCTTATCAGCTTGGGAAAATATCAGGCGTGGAAGCTCGAGCGCTTGGATGCAATTGGGCATTTGCGCCAATATTAGATGTTGACTATAATTTTAGAAATCCAATTACAAATGTACGGACGTTTGGTTCTGACCCGGAGCGCGTCGCAAAAATGGCGAAAGCCTACCAAGCGGGATTTGAGTCGGAGGGTGGTGCGGTTTCAATTAAACATTTCCCAGGTGATGGCGTGGACGAGCGCGACCAGCACTTGCACTTAACGCACAACTCGCTCTCTATCGAAGAATGGTGGAAGAGCTACGGCAAAATTTATCGCACGCTTATTGAGTCGGGCGCGCACACGGTGATGGCGGGGCATATTTCATTCCCGGAATACAGCCGCTCGAAAGGGCTCGCGGACGAAGAAATCATGCCGGCTACGCTGTCAAAAGAGCTGCTTTCGGACCTGCTGCGAGATGAACTTGGTTTTAACGGCATGATTGTTACGGACGCAAGCGTTATGGGCGGGTTTACGATGATGCACGAGCGCGCTTTCTCGGTGCCTTACTCGATTGCCTGCGGTGCGGATTTGTTCCTGTTCAATCGCGATTACGCCGAGGATATTGCTTACATGAAGGCTGGGATTAAAGCGGGTATTCTGACGATGGAACGCGTCCATGATGCCGTAAAACGCACGCTAGGTGTAAAGGCGTCAATTGGGTTGCACAAACAAAAAGCTGAAGGTCGTTTAGTTCCGAGCGCTGCGGCACTAGCCACAATTGGTACGGCAGAACACGAGGAAATAGCGCGCGAAATAGCTGACCAAGCTATCACACTCGTGAAAAATAAGGAAGACATTTTGCCGATTAATCCGCAGAAGCGAAAACGAGTTTACTTGCAGGCGCTTGGCGTAACAGAGGAAACTGAAATTTACCGATATTTTATCCAAAAGTTAGAAGAAGTTGGTTTTATTGTTGATGTGAAGCCAATTGAGGGCTGGGGCTTTAAAGATATGAGCATTTCGGTTGAACAGGTGAAGGCGGACTACGATTTAGCGATTTTTTATGCGAACGAGGCGACGATGAGTAATCGCACGCAAGTTAGGTTGAACTGGGGCATGCTTGGATTTAATATTCCGTGGTTCTTGAAGGAGCTGCCAACGATTGTTATTTCAACGTCGAATCCGTACCACCTAATTGATGTCCCGCAAGTGAAAACGCTGATTAACGGCTACTCAGACAGTAAATATGTTATTGATGCCATTATTCAGAAGCTCATTGGCGAAAGCGAATTTGTTGGCATTAACCCTGTAGATCCGTTTTGCGGTGACCGTTGGGATTTAAAACTATAAGAGGTGAGAAAGTGATGTCAGACTACAGAAAAGATTTACAGTTTCTAAGTAAATATACAGATTTGGAAAAAGAAGATGGAATTGAAGTTTATTTTAAGAAAACAAGAAATCAAAATCCCGGAGAACTAAATCCGTATCTTGCAGCGGATATGCGTAAGGCACAAGAAGGCGGGACGAATCAGGCGGTGGGCGAAATGCCGCAAGATGTGGACTTGTCAAACGTTGAGGCAGCATCGATGGCGGCGCTTGCGATGCGCCAAATGATGGGGAGCGCCAATGTGGACTTGTCAAACAATATCGATGTCGCTGAGCATACGATTAAAACTGCAGAAGGAAGTTTCCCTGTCCGTGTATACCGTCACATGAATCAGAAAGACAAAGCGCCCGCAATTATTTTCTATCACGGCGGCGGCTTTATTGGTGGAAAAATGGACGTTGTAGAAAACTTCTGCAAAGGGCTATCGGAAAAGCTTCCAGCCGTCGTCATTAACGTGGGCTATCATTTGGCACCGGAACATCCCGCCCCAGCTGCGACAAATGATGCGTATCAGGCGGTGCTTTGGGTCGCACAAAATGCCGACATGTTACACGCAGATGCTTCGAAAATTGTCGTTTCAGGAGATAGTGCAGGTGGCACACTTGCCGCAGCCGCCTCCTTCATCGACCGTGAAAAGGGCACTAACTACATCGGCATGCAGGCGCTACTTTACCCATCGCTCACACTTTTAGATGAGGAAAATCAAAAATATGCATGGCCAATCGAACGCTTTCACTTTGAAAAAAATTTAGAAAAACAAATGGGTGACGCGTTTAATTCAATGGGAGGCGCCAATGTTATTTTGCGGACGGCTTACGTGAGAGACCAAGATCCAGCGAGCCCAATTTATTCGCCGCTCTCGGCAAAAGACAAATCAGTCTATCCGCCAACACTCCTTGTAAGCGCCGAATTTGACTATTTAAGACCATTTGCAAATGTGTTTGCCAAAGAACTAGAAGAAGCCGGCGTGAAGACGAAATCAATTTGCTACGTGGGAATGATGCACGCCTTTATTGATAAGTATGGTATTTTCCCGCAAGCAGAAGATTGTGCAGAAGAAGTCATAAAAATGATGCAAGAAGTTTTCCAAGACTGACCTTTCCAGAATTTCTTCCCCTATGTTATATTTAATGGTGAGAGAAATGGGGGAAGAAATTTGACGAAGCATTATTTTTCTAATAACGATGATTTAAAACATGCGCGGAAATATTTGAATTTTGTTCTTCGGGGAAATGAATTTAAATTTATAAGTGATGCAGGTGTTTTTTCAAAAAATGCGGTAGACTTTGGTTCGCGTGTTTTAATAGAGGCGTTCCAGTTAAACAAGACAACAGGACGCATTTTAGATGTCGGTTGCGGTTACGGGCCAATTGGCCTCGCTATCGCGAAAAGCTTTCCAGAAGCTACGATTGATATGGTGGATGTCAATTTACGCGCGCTAGAACTTGCGAAGGAAAACGCGGCTTTAAACCACATTCAAAATGTGCAAATTTTTGAAAGCTCCGTGTATGAAAATGTTTCTAAAACAGACTATCAGGCGATTTTAAGCAACCCACCGATTCGTGCCGGAAAAAAATTGGTCCATGCGATTTTGGAAGAAGCTCATGGCTATTTAGCGGACTTCGGGGAGCTATGGATTGTAATTCAGAAAAAACAAGGCGGCCCTTCGGCGGCAAAGAAAATGGAAGAAGTTTTCGGAAACGTCGAAACAGTTGTGAAAGAGAAAGGTTATTTCATTTTTAAAAGCACAAAATAAAGCGTAGTGCCTGTTTATAGCGTTTTTTGGTGAAGGATTCTTGTCTGTATGATGGCGAGAATCCTTTTTTATCCGTGTAGACTTGAGTAGCTAAATTATATATTTCGTCCTTTTTTATCTATGTTTTGTATCTTTTGAGAAATTTTTTCTTTCGCTAAAATAAAAGTACACGAGAAACTGTTTTTCAGAAGAAAGGGAGAGAGTCATGAAGAAATTGGGACGCGAATTTATGAAAAATAAAGCTTTTCTGGCAATGTGCTTGCCGGGATTCGCTTGGCTAATTGTGTTCTTTTATATTCCAGTTTTCGGAAACGTTGTCGCGTTTAAAGACTTCCAGTATGCAGCTGGCGGCTTTATTGACAGCTTGAAAGCAAGCCCTTGGGTCGGCTTTGATAACTTTAAATTTCTATTTAGTTCGGACAATGCTTATTTGATTACACGAAATACCGTGCTATACAATTTAGCGTTTATTGTGCTAGGACTTATTGTGGCAGTAATGATTGCGATTATAATGAGCGAATTGCGTTCGAAAAAACTTGTTAAAGTCTATCAAACGTCGATGCTATTGCCTTACTTTTTATCATGGGTTGTTATTAGCTATTTTGTTTACGCTTTCTTGAGCCCAGACAAAGGGCTTTTAAACAGCATCATCGTTGCAAATGGCGGCGAAGCGATTAGCTGGTATACAGAACCAAAATACTGGCCGTACATTTTGGTGTTCATGGGAATATGGAAAGGCGTCGGTTACAACAGTATTATTTATTTTGCAACGATTATGGGAATCGACCCGACTTATTATGAAGCAGCACAAATGGACGGTGCAAGCAAGTGGCAGCAAGTAAAAAACGTTACGTTACCACAGCTTGTCCCACTCATTACCATCTTATCCATTTTAGCAGTCGGGAATATCTTCCGAGCAGACTTCGGTTTATTCTACCAAGTTCCGCGAAATTCAGGCGCACTTTATGAAGTAACTTCCGTACTTGATACATATATTTATAACGGTTTAACAAGTACCGGAGATATTGGAATGGCCGCCGCGGCAGGGCTTTACCAATCATTAGTTGGATTTATTCTCGTAGTTGGAACAAATCTGATTGTCCGCAAATATGATCCGGAATCCGCACTTTTCTAGGAGGGAGTAAACAATGGCAGAGAAAAAAATCAAAATTACAGAAGTAAGGCACCGCACTTTTGGGAAAAAAACGAATTTACTCTTCTCCATTTTAATAGGTTTATTCGCCTTTACGTGTGTGTTTCCGCTCGTTTTTGTTATCATTATTTCTTTGACGGGCGAGAATGCCCTTGTAACAGAAGGGTATCAACTTATTCCTTCTGAGTGGAGTTTCGATGGTTATCGCTATCTCTATGAAATGAAAGACCAAATTTTGCAATCGCTATTCGTAACCGTCTTTGTAACGGTTTTCGGAACAATCATCAATGTAAGTTTCACATCTACATATGCGTACGCGATTTCAAGACCGAATTTTAAATGGCGCCGTTTCTTAACCATTTTTGCGCTAATTACGATGTTATTTAGCCCAGGAATGGTACCAAACTATATCATCATGACAAACTTACTCCAACTTAAAGACACAGTTTGGGCACTAATTTTACCAATGGCATTAAGTCCATTTAATATTATTGTCATGCGAACGTTCTTTAATCGTTCTGTATCAAATTCAATTATTGAATCCGCACGAATTGACGGGGCAAGTGAAATTCGTATCTTCGTTAAAATCGTATTACCACTTGCCGTTCCCGGAATTGCGACAATTAGTTTATTTGCCGCATTAGGTTATTGGAATGACTGGTTTAACGCCTTGCTTTATATTCAAAGCGACAATCTAGTCCCATTACAATATCTACTTATGAAGATTCAATCAAATATCGATTATATGGCTCAAAATGCCGGAATGAGCGGCAACATGGCAGGTGGCCTTGCGACAATTCCACGTGAAGCAACTCGAATGGCGATGGTCGTTATTTCCACACTACCAATTGCCCTAAGCTATCCATTCTTCCAAAAATATTTCGTCAGAGGAATGACAATCGGTGGCGTAAAAGAATAAGGCCTTTCAGGGAGCAGTTTATTCTGCTTCCTTTCTGGCGTTTTTAAAAGGAGAGAGAAGCATGATTGGACGCGCGATAGAACAAATCTTTATACGGTGCTACACCGTCATTAAATTAAACCTCATTTTTGTCGGCCTAATGTTTTGCGGCGGCATTATTTTAGGAGTCGGCCCAGCGTGGTCGGCCATCACACAACTCGCTTTTGAGCAAGGATTTTCCTACAAAGAAATAACTTGGAAAAGAGCTTTTGCACAGTTTAAAGCAAGTTTTAAACGTGGGAATGCATTGTTTTACTTGTTTGCAGGCGCATTTGCACTCCTTGCCTACAATTTATTTCTAGTCGTCCAAATGAAGGGCCTCGTTTTCTTTATCATTACTTTCGTACTCGCGTTTTGCCTATGCGTGCTTTTTTTAGGCTACTTCTTCGTACTCATAACCGATGCGCGCTACGAAACAACTGTGAAAAATATTTTAAATCTATCTGTCATGGCGTTTTTCAGCAATTTTTTCACGCTCATTAAAATGGCCTTAGGCTTTTTCGTTGTCGGTTTTTTGACCTTTAAATATCCTGCACTACTATTATTCGGTGTGGAAGCAATCGCAATCTTTTTTGCCCTATTTATTACCCGTGGAGTTTATGAGATGATAAACAAGAAGTTTGAACTGGAATAAGAGGATGTGGGAGTTTTGTGAAAAAGAAAAATGTTTTCATGTATTTGTTAAAGTGGTATGCCGTCATCTTAATTGTTGGCATCACTATTTTTTCAGCGTTTGTAAGTTACTTTATTTTTGAGCGCGACGAAAAGATTGCGCAAACCGCAACGAATCAATCCGCCGGACATGTAGCAGACATTATCTCGGGGAAAAATTCTAAATTAGAGTTGATTACACGTGATTTACTCAGCAATCAAGCAAAAGTAGATAGCATGCATCATTTTTTTGATATGAATAGCGAAGATTATTTGAATTACAGCCTGCATGCCGAAACGAGTACAGAATATAATTATTTACCACTGCGACTGCGCGAAATTTATTATGATGATGAAAGCGTTCAGTCCATTGCCATTTCGCTCGAAGACGAAAAGCAAGTGCTCTACTCCGATTTAACGAATAAAAACGGCTACTTAGTCGATGCTGTCCCAAAAGAAGAAAACGGTATTCGTTTGCAGAAAAATTTGTTAAATCCGGCGACACTTGAAAAAATGGGCGACTTCTATTTAACGCTCCGCCCAGACGAGTTTAAGGAAACGCTCTCGACATACGGAGAGGACTTGCCAGTTTCGCTCTATATTTTAACCGAACAAGGAAACCTTGTATTTAATTATCAAATGGATAAAAACGATCAAAGTAAGGAAACTTTAGATGCCCAACTACCAAATGGCATCGATAAAACTTTAAGCGAACTAAACAAAAAATATATCGTCAAGCACGTGACATTAGCAAACGGCTATCAAGTCATCACGCTGATTTCCAATCAAAATGTATGGTACTCCATGCAAAGTTCACTTATCTTTTTATGGGTAGGCGTATTTTTACTTAATTTATTACTTATTTCAGCACTCTATAAAATTTTTTCAAAATATAATAGGCAAGTAAAAGGCATTCTTTATTCCATTCAAGATGTTTCAAATGGGGAGCTCGCAGCACGAATTGATGAGGGCAGTAAAGAAGGGGAACTATACGCGATTTCACACGGGATAAACGCAATGCTCGACAGTATTAATCAATACATTACCGATATTTATGAACTAGAAATTGCGCAAAAAGATGCCAATATGCGGGCGCTCCAGTCGCAAATTAATCCGCATTTCTTGTACAACACGCTCGAGTATATTCGTATGTATGCGGTAAGCCTTGAAGCAGATGAACTTGCAGAAGTCGTATACGCGTTTGCTGCGCTACTTAGAAATAATATTTCACAAGAGAAAACAACGACGGTCGCCGCTGAACTCGATTTTTGTGAAAAATATTTTTACTTGTATCAGATGCGTTATCCCGATCGTCTGGCGTATTCTTTTTCGGTCGCGCAAGAAGTGCGAGATGTGCGAATTCCGAAATTTATTATTCAGCCGTTACTTGAGAATTATTTTGTTCACGGCGTCGACTACACGCGAATTGATAATGCCGGTAGCATAAAAGCCTTTTTGGAAGAGGAAATGGTCGTCATTATTGTGAAGGATAATGGCATGGGCATGTCGCCTGAGAAGCTAGTCGAATTGGAGGAAGATTTACTTAAAGATAATTCTCTTGAAGAAGGAAAATCAATTGGCATTAAAAACGTAAATGAAAGAATGCGCGGTTTTTTTGGAAGTTTGTATCGTATGCGAATTATGCAAAACGAAACGGGTGGCGTAACGATTGAAATTCGTTTTCCTTTAAAAAAAGAGAGGAGTGAATCCTAGTGTACCGAGTTCTTTTAGTAGACGATGAATATATGATTGTAAATGGACTGAAAAAGCTAATTTCTTGGCAGGAGTATGGCTATGAAGTTGTGGGAACTGCTGCCAATGGAGAAGAAGCGCTTAACTACGTTCGCAAAAACCCAATTGATTTAGTCGTTGTTGATGTCAACATGCCAGTTCTTTCGGGAATTGAATTTGTTGCGAAAGCGAGAGAGGAAGGGATTCCATTTCGCTTCATCATGCTTTCTGGTTATCAGGAATTTCAATATGTGAAAGATACGCTGAAACTTGGCACGGAAAATTATTTGCTGAAACCGGTGAATAAAGCGGAGATGATTGAAACGCTACATGCCGTAACGAAAGCGCTAAAACAAGATGAACAAGACGAACGCGATCAAGGGTATTTGGCGGAATATTTCATTCTCAGTTGGATTCATGGCGACATCATTTATAGTGATTTAAGCACGTATTTACTAGAAAATAAGATTGACGTTTTAACGGAAAACTACACGGTTATTTTTATAAAACGCGGGCCAAATGAGACGCGGATTCAAGAGTATTTAATTCTAGAAAATCAGCCGCTCGTTCATTATGCGCTAGAAATTGATATGTGGTTGCTTATTTATCTGGGGGATAAAATGCCGCTTAAAATTTTTACTGGGAAGATGAAATCGGCGCTTGGTTTAAGTGATGCGGATTTAGTTGTCGGGGAAACAGTTGTCGATATGAAAGATGTGCCGTCAAGTTACGACAGCGCACTTAGTTCCAGTAGGCTACATGAATTCTACGATTTTAACGGTCTGAAAAATAGCGATGTGGGCGATGTGGATGCGCGCGGGGCGCTACCGAGTATTTCTTTTGTTGAATTTAATAAAGCTTTATCGCTGCGGGATTTTGAAACGATTCAAGGTGAAATTGAAATTATCTTTGCAAAATTACGTGCAGCAGCCGCAAAACCAGATTACACCCGGCATATCATTTTCCTGATTTTCATTGACCTATATCGCCAATTCGAAGGTTTAAGTGAAACATTTTACCAAAATCAGGCGGAAAAGATTACATCGGGCCTTAATTTTGAAGAACTTGAACCGGTCATTTGGGACACGATAGAAGAAATTAGAAGTAGTAAAGGTCGGAGAATGTATTCGCAGCACGTGCAAGACGTTATCGAAATCGTCCAAGAGGAATATCATCTTGCACTGTCGCTGAAGGAAATCGCTGGCAGGATTCACATGAACACGATGTACCTCGGTCAGCTTTTCAAAAAAGAAACGAACAAAAGTTTTTCCCAGTATTTGCACCAATATCGCATTAAGCAGGCGCAAAGTTTCTTGGTGGATACGGGCATGACGATTAGCGAAATCGCGGAAAAAACGGGTTATACGAGCGCGGGCTACTTCTATAAAAGTTTTAAGAAGATTTGCGGCATCTCGCCAAAGGAGTTTCGTGAGGAATATCAAGCGAATTTCGACCCTATCGAATAGGAGGAAAAAGCGTGAAATACAAAGAAAAATATTTAACAGGCGAATATCTTTCGTTTAAAAAGGGAGCGTTTAAATTGCGCTTGGAAAGCCGCTTCATTCGCTTCGGCAAGCCAGTAGATGTGCCGTACGGAATGAAGAGCCCGAGACACTTATTTGACATTTTGCCGGGTGACACGGAAGAAATGTGCGATTTAAGACTGCGTCACGTTTTTGACCGTGGGATTCTAGGCGATGGCTTTAGACTTGAGGTTGACCGGGAGCTAGTGACCATTCACGCGTCTTGTCGGCGCGGCCTGAGATATGGAATGGAAGCGTTTATGGAGCACATTGTGATGCGTGCGGATACGATTTTTGTGCCACTTGGGGCAATTAGTCACGTGGCGTCCTTGCCGATGCGCGGCATTGTTGAAGGTTTTTATGGCAGACCATGGCAGCACGAGGACAGGCTAGAAGCTCTCCGGTTCATTCGTGACCATAAGCTGAACACATATATGTACGCGCCAAAACATGATACGCTTTCTCGCATGAATTGGCGTGAGTTTTATCCCGAAAAGGAACTTGCTCTTTTTGAAGAATATGTGCATTTTTCGGCCGACTGGGACATTGATTTTTACTATATGATTAGCCCGGGAAATGATATTGATTATACGTCAGAGGCTGATTTAAAGGCCCTTTTTGCGAAATTAAAGCAGCTAATTGATGTTGGTGTGACGCGTTTTGGTTTGTTGCTCGATGATATTGACTATATTTTGAAAGGCGAAACAAAAAAGCGCTTTGCGACGCCGGGCGTGGCGCATGCCTATTTAGTTCGCGCGGTTGATGCGTTTTTGCGCGAGACGCTTGTTCATTACGAGCTTGTCGTCTGTCCGACCGAATATGACAATGGCTTTGATTCGCCGTATTTGGAAGAGCTCGAAAAACATACGCCGCCTGAAATTCCGTTCTTTTGGACGGGCCCCGAGACGCTCGCGCATGCGATTACAACGGCTGATATGCAGCGCATGCGGGACGTGTACGGGCATCCCATTATTGTTTGGGATAACACGCCGGTCAACGACTTTGAGGACGATAAGAAGCAATTTTTTCTTTCTCCTTATGAAAATCGGACGCCGTATTTGGCGGAAAACGGTGCAATTGGGCTTGTCGCAAATCCGATGCCCGCGCTGGAACTCTCCAAAATCACGCTTCATCATATGAGCCAGTTCGCCTGGTACAGTGGCAGCGAGGATTTTGACGCGGTCCTCACCGAATTTGCAGGCGACTTCCTGCCAAGTTTTCGGATTTTCATAGCGCACAATCAAAATACCCGCGTTCATTTTGGCTTGTCGTTGCACCATCAAACGTTGCTCCGCGAAAAAGATGCAGAAGGAATTTATGACGAAGTAGAAAAACTCGTTTTGGCGCTGCGTGAGCTAGGAAAGCTACCCAATTCGCGCTTTCAAACTGAAATCGCACCGTGCCTAATGCGTGCGGAATGCGAACTCGTTTTAGCCCAAGCGCTTGTCGAAAACGATCTACCAAAAGCAACTAAAACTGCGGAGGAGCTCGCCGAAATGGACTACCAGACGAGTTCAAATTTACCGTATCGATTATACAAAAACTATAGTTTATAGCTTTTTTAATATGATTTATACCTTTTTGGAAGTATGGACAAATAGTATAATTTTTTCTAGAAAGCGTTTTCTTTATTTGGATTAAACTATATATTTTAAAGAGGAGTGGAAGGAAAAATGAAAAAGTGGATAAAGGTATTAACAACAGGAATTCTCGCAACAGTCCTTCTTGTTTCACTATCGGCGTGTGGTTCATCTGATTCTGCAAAAGGCAGCGATAAAGATACAATTGTCATGTATCAAATCGGAGATAAACCAGAAGGCTTCGATAAGTTGTTAGCAAAAGCAAACGAAACAATTGAAAAAGAAACGGGCGCTAAGCTTGATATGCGTTTCATTTCTTGGGGTGACTACGACAAGAAAATGTCCGTTATGGTATCCTCAGGTGAAAACTACGATATCGCCTTCGCAAATAACTATGTCATCAACGCACAAAAAGGCGCATACGCTGATTTAACGGAACTTTTACCGAAATATGCTAAAGAAGCTTACGATCAACTAGATCCTGCTTATATAAAAGGGAATTCGATTAATGGGAAATTGTACGCGATGCCTGTAAACGGCAATGTGTTCGCGCAACAAGTTCTAACATTCAACAAGCAATACTTGGATAAATATAATTTAGATGTATCAAATGTAAATACGTATGCGGATTTAGAACCACTTCTAGCGACAATTAAGAAAAACGAAAAAAGTGTTATGCCGTTAGCCGCTGGACAAGGCTTTAAAGTAGAGGCAGAATTAGAATATCCAATTGAAAATGGCATGCCATTTGCCGTAGACCTAAAAGGCGATACAACGAAAATTGTGAACCAGTTTGATACAACAGAACTACGTGACAATTTACGCGCAATGCATGGTTTCTACAAAAAAGGCTATATCGCACAAGATGCTGCAACGAATACAACGGAATACCCATTAGACGGGGCAACTTGGTTTGCTCGTCAAGAAACACAAGGTCCATATGATTACGGTGATATGTTACTTACGCAAGTTGCCGGTCAGGAACTTGTATCCCGTCCAATTACAAACCCATCTAAAACAAATGCGCAATCTCAAATGGCAAACTTTGTCGTTTCAAGTAACTCAAAAAACAAAGAAAAAGCAGTTGAGGTTCTCGGCGTTTTAAATTCTAATCCAGACGTGCTAAACACACTTGTTTACGGTGAAGAAGGTAAAAGTTGGGAAAAAACAGATAATGGTCACGCAAAAATATTAGATGGCTACAAAGCGAACAACCATTTATCTGCTTGGAACACAGGAAATAACAAAATTCTTTACCCAACTGCAAACATTACGGATGACATGATTAAAACACGCGATGATTCTATTGCAAACGCAACACAGTCACCACTTCTCGGTTTTAACGTCAAAACGGATTCCATTAAAACCGAGCTTTCAAACATTGCTAACGTAATGAATCAATACATCGATGGTTTAAACACAGGAACTCTTGATCCAGATAAAGCAATCCCAGAAATGAACAAAAAACTCGAAAAAGCTGGCTACGAAAAGGTTAGAAAAGAACTACAAAAACAATACGATGCTTTTTTGAAAGAAAATAAATAAACGAATACAAAACGAGGTGGGAAAACATTTTCCCACCTCGTTTTGTATTGAAGGTCCATAAAGCTGTTTTTTGGGTGTATAAATGCCGGAAAATTTCACAAAGTAGTCACAACTCACCTCCTGTTTGAATGGTATACTAGAACGACAGGTCAAACATCAGGAGGAACAAACATGCGGGAAATTAAATCCAACGAAGCCGTGTTCAGCGAGCACGTGGGAGAGATGGGTAAAATGAAAGAC
>NZ_FYBV01000016.1:0-19008 GCF_900186175.1 Listeria sp. ILCC796 | reverse complement strand
ACTATTTCGCCGTTTCAACAGATTCTTACGTACAAGGAACGTTCACAGGAAGTGTGAAATATGTTTCCCTTGTTGTGAATGGCACAGAATACGTGAAAACCCCTGTAAAAGATGCGAACACGTGGAGCTATTACTCTAAAGGCAAGATTGCGATGGGTGATACGGTTTCTGTGAAAGGGTACAATGTCGCAGGCATTGTAGTGGATGAAAAACCAGTCAATGTAGTAATTAGTCCACAGTAGCCGTATACTAAGAAAATTTTGATATAAATTAAACAGTGACGAAATCCATAGAAGATTTTGTTGCTGTTTTTTTGTAGCTTACATTAATGTAATGATTTTTGCGACCAATTCCCTATTCCAATTAACGCTTTTAAGTTTTAAAGTATATTATGTCAAATAAGTGAGGAGTTGAGCAAATTGGTTGTTAGCCAGCTTTTTTTCGCAGAGATGTTGGGAATTTGGTTTTTTATTCTGGCCGCGTTAATTGTGTTGCTTTTTATATTTTTGATGGATAGGAAGAGTAAAACTTTAAAAGAGGCAGCGAAAAGGGAGGAAATGTTTGAAAAAAATAAGAAGTGGGAAGCAATAAGAAAAGTCTTGCCCAAGTAATCTTAGAGAGTAGGTGAAAACGTTGGAAAAGCTATTATTTCAATCAAAAAGAAATTATTTTCTAGTATTATTAGCGGTAGCTGTCGGTTTTGCTCAACTTATTATTCATAGTCCGCTACCACTTTTCATTCAACAAATTATTTTTACAGGCTTGCCAGTTATAACTTGGATTTGGCTTGAAAAAGCTAGTTTTAAAGCCCTATTCTCTAAACTTACAGTGAAAGGGATAGTGAAAGCGATACTATGGACATTTGCTGCTAATCTATTGGTTTTTATTGTTTCTGTTCTTTATGTATCACTTGTTGGAAAAAATAATATAACAGCTAATCCAATCGTTGAAACTAGCCTTCATTTACTGAACTGGTTCGGTATTTTTATCCAACTTTTTGGAGAAGAAATTTTAAGTATTGCACTTTTGATAGCTGTTTTTGCGCGGTGTAGAAAAAAACTAACACAAAAAACAAGCACATTGATAGCCACGATTTGCTGTGGGATTATTTTTGCGCTTCTTCATTTAAGTACTTATGGCTGGAATGTGGGGCAAGTTTTGTTGCTCTTATTTATTCCACGAGTGATTATGAACTATGTCTTCTTAAAAGCTGAAAAATCACCATCTATTATTTCAAGCTGGCTGACGCATAGTCTGTATGACACGTTAAGCATTATCGCATCGATTGTTTTATAAAAGAGCCACGTATAATCAATACGCGGCTTTCTTTTATAAACACTTTTCAATGAAGTAGGTCATGAAACGTGGATCGTTTGTTAGTTCGGGATGAAAAGCGGTGACGAGGATGTTTTTTTCATGCGCGGCTACAATTTTGTCATCGATACGTGCTAAAACCGTTACACCTTCGCCAACTTTTTCAATATAGGGGGCGCGAATGAAAATGGCGCGGAAGGGAGCTTCGCCAAGGGGAGCAATTTGTAAGTCTGCTTCGAAGCTCATTTTTTGGCGGCCAAAGCCATTTCGAACGGCGGTGTAGTCCGCGAACTTGAAGCTGGGATCGCCAGTTGAAATTGCGCTTGCAGAAAGGACGAGCCCGGCACATGTTCCGAAAATTCCACGGCCGCTATTCGCAAAATCAGATAGTGGCTCACTAAAATGGTATTTTTCAATCAGACGTCGCATAGTAGTGCTTTCTCCTCCGGGCAAAATCAGACCGTCAAGTGGGGCTAGTTCCTCCGGGTGTTTAATAGGCATCGCTTTGTGCCCGGTTTTTTCAATCATTGCCAGATGCTCTGAAACGGCGCCTTGTAGCGCTAAAACTCCAATGGTTTTCATATTACCAGCCTCGGTCTTGCATGCGTTCAGCTGGATCTAGTTTGGAGATTTCAATGCCTTTCATGGCTGTTCCGAGTTCTTTCGAAAGTTTGCCAATTAATTCGTAGTCTGTGAAATAGGTTGTTGCTTGTACGATGGCGCTTGCGAATTTGGCAGGGTTGTCAGATTTGAAAATTCCAGAGCCAACAAACACGCCGTCTGCGCCTAGTTCCATCATTAGTGCCGCATCAGCAGGTGTTGCCACACCGCCAGCCGCAAAATTGACAACAGGTAATTTTCCTAATGTTTTAATTTCCTTTAAAAGTTCATACGGTGCACCTAAATTTTTAGCGGCTGTCATTAGTTCATCTTGATTCATGCCTGTAATTTGACTAATTTGACTGTTCACTTTGCGCATATGTCGCACGGCTTCAACGATGTTTCCTGTTCCCGGTTCACCTTTTGTTCTGAGCATGGCCGCCCCTTCACCAATTCTTCTGAGTGCTTCACCTAAGTCGCGGCAACCGCAGACAAATGGTACGGTGAACTCGCTTTTTAACAAATGATATTCTTCGTCTGCTGGTGTGAGCACTTCGCTTTCATCGATATAGTCGACGCCCATTGCCTCTAGGACGCGTGCTTCGGTGATATGCCCGATGCGAGCTTTCGCCATGACAGGAATGGAAACGGCATCCATAACTTCCTGAACGATACGTGGGTCTGCCATGCGAGCTACCCCGCCGGCTGCACGAATATCGGAAGGGACGCGTTCGAGTGCCATAACAGCAACGGCACCAGCCTCTTCTGCGATTTTTGCTTGTTCAGCGTTGACAACGTCCATAATGACGCCACCTTTTTGCATTTGCGCCATACCTCGTTTAACTACCTCAGTTCCAACAACTTTATCCAAAAAAAACGCCTCCTTGTACGATTATATTTCTTATGTTAAGCTAATTCTTATAAAATAAAAACAGCCAATTGGTTGTTTTTTTACCCAGCCAATTTTAAAGGGAGTGATTTGATGTGGCAGCTAAATAAGGAGGTGTCGAAACCGTTTTATTTACAGCTTGTGCAATTAGTTGAAGCAAAAATTTCGTCGGGTGAGCTCTTGCCAGGCGAAAAACTTCCGCCTGAACGGAAACTCGCGTCTGAACTTGGTGTCAATCGGTCCACTGTCGCGCGCGCATTCGATGAGCTAAAAGCGAGTGGGGTGCTTGTTGCGGTTCAAGGAAGTGGTACGCATGTCAATGAGGAAAAATGGGGTGTCGCGGCTTTCCAAACAAATTGGCGGCATTACGTTCAAAAAGGCGCGTTTAGTCATGAGATTCCATATATCCGGAAAATGGCGGAGGTGGCGACCGAAAGAGATGTGATTGATTTAGCGACAGGGGAGCTACCGCTTGACCTTGCGCCGAGTCTTTCGATGCCAGAAATGTCATGGCAAACTTTTTTGCGTGAGGAAAATCAGAATGACGCTTTGGGGTATTTGCCGCTTCGGAAAACGATTCGCAAAGAGTTGGAAGAAGAACAGGGGCTTTCTGTGAATGAAACGCAATTAATTGTGACATCCGGTGCGCAACAAGCCTTGTTTTTAATTACACAATGCCTGCTCTCACCATTTGATGCGATTGCGATTGAAGCGCCGTCTTATTTTTATTCCTTATCTTTATTTCAATCGGCTGGTTTGCGCATTTTTGCTTTGCCGATGGACGAGGAGGGGGTTAAAACGGAGGAATTGGAACGGTTGTATCAGAAACACCGCATTAAAATGGTGTTTATGAATCCCACTTTCCAAAATCCGACTGGGCGGGTAATGTCAGAAGCGCGGCGCCGCGAATTTGTGAAAACTTGTGCGGCACTTCGGATTCCGATTGTGGAAGATGATCCATTCGGAGCGCTCACTTATGGGGGCAAAATGGGGATTACGCCGCTTAAAAAATTGGATGATGAAAACGTCCTTTACATTGGCTCACTTTCAAAAGTACTGGGATCCACAACGCGCATTGGTTTTTTAGCTGGTCCTGTCGCCGTCGTTCGGCGTTTGGCATCGGCACGGCAAGAAATGGATTTTGGTCTAAGCATTTTCCCGCAAGTGCTAGCGAATCAAGTTTTGTCACAGCCAAGCTATAAGGTGCACATTCAAAACTTACACGCAATTTTGTTGGAACGAGCAAACATCTTAACCGCTGCTTTAGAAAAATATGCGCCTGAAATTCACTTCGAAAAACCAGTTGGAGGCTTCCATTTGTGGGCGACGCTTCCGACTAAGTCTGTGCAAAAAGCCGATTTTGACGCGCTTCTGAAGGAGAAACTGTTGGTGATGCCAGGGTATTTATTCGGCGTTAAAGAGAATAAAGTGCGGCTTAGTTTTGCGCAAATCACGAAGGAAGCGGCGGAAAAAGCGGCAAAAATTTTGCGCGCATCTTATGAGAAGTGATTTTGTTGTATGGGAAACAAAACTGGGCTATACTAAAGTTGAGAACGGAGGGCGGCGATGGAAAAACAAGAAGAGGTTATAGTGAAATTTCGCGATTTGTTCAATAAAATGGCATGGCTAAATAAAGAAAAGATGGCAGAGGCGCTTGATGGCTACAAGCCTTCTGAAGTGCACTGCATTGAGTTTATTGGACAAAATGTAGATCCAAATGTAACTAAAATGGCAGAAGAGCTTTATATGACACGTGGAGCAATTAGCAAGATTACGAAAAAATTGTTGAAAAAAGGTTATGTAGAATGCTATCAAAAAGTGGCGAACAAAAAAGAAGTTTATTTTTCTTTAACACCAGAGGGGAAAAAAATTTATGATATTCACGACCGCTTGCATAAAACTTTCCAAGAGCGGGATCAAGTTGTCTTTGACCAAGTGGCGGAACCGCAATTTGACGCGATGCTGCGATTTATCGAGATGTATAGCGCGCATTTAGATAATGAGATAAAAAAAGAAGGGCGCGACATGCGCTAGAGAATCTCTTTTAAATAGAGGTTCTTTTTTTGTTGACAAGGAAACAAAGAGATGATATTGTTTTGTTGACGAGGAAACAAAAAACGAGAAGGAGAACAAAATGAAAGAAAAGATACCTAAAGAAACTTTAACAGCTGCGTGGGCTATCGCATTAGCTGCCATTGCGCCAATGCTAGACTCCACGATGATTAATATTGCGGTGGATCAATTCAATCTGGAGTTCCATACAACAATTGATATCGTTCAGTGGGGCATTACGGGTTATGTGTTAGCACTCGCCATTGCCGTCCCGATTTCGGGGTGGCTCATGAATCAATTTAATGGGAAGAAAGTGTTTATCGGGGCGGTCATTGCGTTTGGTGCAACCTCCGTTTTAGCTGGCATTAGTTGGAACATCACAAGCTTTATTTTCTTCCGTTTGCTACAAGGCGCTGCGGCAGGCATTATTACACCCCTTATGACCACACTTTTGGTGAAAACAGCGGGGCCAAAAAATTTAGGAAGGGTGATGGCAATTGTTAGTACGCCGATGATTTTAGGTCCCATTTTAGGTCCTGTCATTGGTGGCGTGATTCTTCAATTTGCGAGTTGGCATTGGCTTTTCTTTATTAACGTCTTTGTTGTAGGCATCGCAGTGCCGCTCATGAATAGGTCGCTGCCTGATTTTCAGCCGTTTAATAAAGCGAGTAAACTTGACGTTTTAGGTATCCTAACGCTATCGCTGTTTAGTGCAGCCCTCATTTACGGCATTACAAAAGCGGCGAGCTATCAAACGTTTTACAATAAGGAAACCTTGATTTGGCTCGCAATTGGCTGTATCTCGGCCTTGGCGTATGTGATAAACAATCAGCTCAAAAAGAACAGAACCGTCGTCCCGCTCGTTTTATTCAAGTATAAAAGTTTTGCTGCTTCGAGTGCCGGACTGTTTCTCGCTAATATCGCGATTATGGGGCCGATGTTCATTTTACCGCTCTTTTTCATCCATCTACATCATTTTACAACGATAGAAGCCGCGCTCGCGCTCATTCCGCAAGGTGTCGGCATGTTGATTACTAGACCTTTTATTGGAAAAATGATTGACCAAGTTGGCGCAAAATCCGTTGTATTTATTAGTTTGGCGTTGTCGATTTTGGGCACGCTCCCGTTCGTTTTTGTCACCGAGCAAACGAGTATGGTGTGGCTGTCGATTTTCCTCTTTATTCGCGGTCTTAGCGTTGGCGGAATTAATTTGCCGCTGATGAGTGATGCCTACACGGGGCTAAAAGACGAACAAATTCCTGAAGCGAGCATCGGTGTGACGATTACGGAAAATCTTGGCGCGAGTTTTGGAACAGCCATCATAGCGACCGCTGTTGCAGCGGTAATGCAAGGCACAACGCCGTCCATTTCGGCGAGCCTAAACGGCTATCATGCAGGCTTTTTAGTATCGCTTATCGCGCTTGTTCTCATTGCCATTCCAAGTTTATTTTTAACACATAAAAAAACAGGAAGCAACATGTCGTAAATTTGACATTGCTTCCTGTTTTATTTTTCTGCTAAGTATTGAATGTTTTTTGGTAAAGTATTGATTCTTTTGTAGTTCATCACAAGCTTATTGCCAGAAACTACAATTTTATATTGCTCGTTTTTCGGAAGTTTTTTTTCACTTAAAAAGGATAGGGTTTTAGCATGCCCTTTGCTATCAAATACTTTCTCCGTATAAGAATAGCCTTTAAATTGGTCTTTTTTGACGATTTTACCTTCAGACTTCATTTTTACAAAATAAGGTGCTGCTGTTTTTTCGTCTGGTAACATATATTCAAAAACGAGGACAGTCACCATTAATAAACTGGATAAAAGTAGAATAAGTGCTTTTTTATTTTTCATTGAACTCGTCCTTTCTTTACTTGATGAATTACTTCAAGTTTAACGCAAATGTTCAAGTGAATCCCTCGGGTAAACTAACAAAACGCCGGATTAACCTTACAATTTTGTCATTTTAAAAAAGGGTTGCTTTTTCTGCGCAAATTATGGTTTAATAGAATAGCTAATAAACGTTAGGTAAAAAAGAAGGTGTTAGAATGAAATCAATCGATGCTCGTATGGAGCAAGATTCAGTATTAAAAGTTTTTCTAAGGTATTTAATCCCGTCACTAACCGGGATGCTACTTATGTCGGTCAATATCGTGATGGACGGCATTTTTGTTGGACACAGACTTGGCGGTGTAGCGCTTGCGGGCATTAATATCGCCGTGCCCGTTTTTTCCATCTTTACAGCAATTTCACTCTGGATTGGCATTGGCGGGGCCACACAATATTCGTTCGCTCTAGGGGAGAAGAAAATAAAAAAAGCACAGCAAATTTTTACGCGCTCCATCATTTTAGTTATCAGTATTACGATTATGCTGGCGATAATTGCGTTCATTTTCCGCGTGCCGCTCGCCTATCTACTTGGCGCAAACGATGAAACACTACCATATGTCATGGACTACATGAACGTATTACTCCTTTTTGGATTCGTGTTAACACTTGAAAATATTTTAAGCATTTTTGTCCGCAACGACGGGGATCCTAATTTAGCGATGATGGCTCTAATTGCAACCGCAGTCATCAACATCATTTTAAATTACCTCTTCTTATTCGTCTTGAACCTTGGCGTAAGAGGGTCTGCACTTGCAACAATGTCTGCCATAGCGATTGGCGTACTGATTTTGTGCACACATTTTTTCAAAAAATCTAGCCATTTAAAACTAGCCAAAAGTCGCGTCACGGGTCAGTCGATAAAACGTACACTCTCCATCGGCCTCCCTAGTTTCCTGTCAGAGCTAGGCATGTCGGTGTTTACGATGGGGTACAACATCGCTATTGCTGCTGTTGCAGGAACAGCAGGTGTGGCAGCCTTTTCCGTACTCAACTATACGCACAGCGTGATTTTAATGCTGTTTTTAGGCATGGGTTCGGCCATTCAACCGCTTATAAGCTATTACCGCGGAGCTAAAATGGCGGCACGAGAAACAGCGACCATCCGCTTATCGGTTTCCGTTGCTTTTGGAACAGGTTTGTTGTTCTTTATCGCAGGGCTCCTTTTCGCCGACAATATCGTCAATTTGTTTGGAAACTTTGACCAAGAAATCCATGACCTTGCTGTTCTAGGCGTACGCGTCTTTTTCTCCGGCTACTTATTTATGGGCTTTAACTTCGTGATGATGACCTATTTCCAAACAACCGACAGAATTGGTATGGCCACGTTCATTACTGTTGCACGCGAGCTCATTTTAATGGTCATTTTCCTAGTCATCTTACCGCCAATTTTAGGCGCAACAGGCGTTTTTGTGGCTATTCCTATTTCGGAACTCATCGTGGCCACTTCCATTTTCATATACGCCTATAAGAAACATGTTTTCAAGAAAGTATAAATTTGAAAAGCATTCGAATTCGGATGCTTTTTTAGTTTGTGAAAATAAATGATCCATAAATCATTTGACAATTTTCAATTACTAAATCTTGTTTTAAAGGTATGGAATTTCACTATAGGTTGTATGTAATGTGATGTAGTTTGTATAATGGTTCACAATGAAAAATAAGCGGAAAAAATTTTTTAAAGCTCTAAATGCTGATGATAGAATAGCTGAATGCGTTTTTTAATAAAAACCCCAAGCACTATATCTTGAATTCACAATGAAAAAGTTATACTATATATAGTGTCATAAAAATAAATTGCATCGTGGAATGTAACTTTTTTTAGCGCCATATTGGGAGCCTTCAAAAAGTTCATTTTTATGTGTTAACATAATTGCGTGCAATCGAATTGTATTGGAGTTTTATGTATTATTGTTGAGGAAATGGGGAGTGCAAATGACGACGTATATTATTAAAGATGGTGGAAATCGTAAATTACCGTTTGACAAAGAGCGTTTAAACAGATATTTAGACAAAATTCATGCGGAATTTCCGAAACTGGACATCGAAGAGTATAAACGTAAAATTTTTAATTTTATTGAGAAGAAAGAAGCGTATGCTGCAGATGAATTAGTGGATTACTTAATTCGTGAGGCAGAGGCGCGTACGGATATTCATTTGCCGGAATGGGAACATTTTGCAGCGCGTTTATACTTGAATAAGCTTTATAAAAAAGCAAGTAAAAATCGCTTTTATAATGATGACGATAAATATGGCTCTTACGTTGGTCTACAAGAAAGTTTAGGCGAAAGAGGGATTTATTCTGGAAATATTTTAAAGAATTATTCGAAGGAAGAATTAATTGAAGCAGGTAAAATGATTGACCCGGAGAAAGATAAATTGTTTACATACAACGGTCTTTATTTACTTGCGACTCGCTATTTAGCAACAGACCAGGCACGAAACGTTTATGAGCTGCCACAAGAACGCTGGCTGACAATTGCACTGTATTTAATGCAGGAGGAACCAAAAGCAAAACGTATGGAGCTTGTGAACGAGGCTTACTGGGCGTTAAGTAATTTATACATGACAGTGGCAACACCAACCCTTGCGAATGCTGGGAAAACGGGTGGGCAATTGTCGAGTTGCTTCATTGATACGATTGATGATAGCTTGCAAGGAATTTATGATAGCAACACGGATGTTGCGCGTGTATCCAAACACGGCGGCGGTGTTGGTGCTTATATCGGTTATGTTCGTTCAACAGGCGCTGCGATTCGCGGTGTGAAAGGTGCAAGCGGTGGTGTGATTCCATGGATTAAACAATTGAATAATACAGCTGTAAGTGTCGATCAATTAGGGCAACGCAAAGGCGCTATCGCGGTTTATCTAGATGTTTTCCATAAAGATATTGAAATGTTTTTAGATTTACGTCTAAACAACGGAGACCAACGTTTACGCGCGCATGATGTCTTTACGGCAGTATGTATTCCGGACTTATTTATGGAAACCGTCGAACGCCGCGGCGATTGGTATTTGTTCGACCCGCATGAAGTCAAAGCGAAAAAAGGCTGGTACTTGCAGGACTTTTATGATGAAGAAAAAGGCGAAGGCTCTTTTAGAGAAAAATATGAAGAACTAGTTGCCGACGAAACGATTAGTAAAAAAATCGTGAAAGCAATTGATATTATGAAACGAATTATGGTAAGCCAACTTGAAACTGGGAATCCATTTATGTTTTACCGTGATGAAGTTAATCGCATGAATCCAAATAAACATGAAGGTATGATTTATTCGAGTAATTTATGTACGGAAATCATGCAAAATATGAGTCCAACAAGAATGATTCAGGAAATCATTTCCGGGGATCAAATTGTCATTACGAAACAGGCGGGCGACTTTGTTGTATGTAATTTGTCATCGGTGAATCTTGGTCGTGCTGTTACGGCGGGCGACGAAGTACTGGAACGCTTAATTGCGATTGAAGTGCGGATGCTTGATAATGTCATTGACTTGAATGAACTTCCGGTACCACAAGCGACCATTACAAACCGCAAGTATCGTTCAATCGGTCTTGGTACATTTGGTTGGCATCACTTACTTGCCCAAAAAAATATTGCGTGGGATTCTACAGAAGCCGAAGAATTTGCGGACGAGTTATATGAAAAAATCAACTTTTTAACTATAAAAGCAAGTGCCGAAATCGCGAAAGAAAAAGGCGCATATAAAATCTTCAAAGGTAGTGATTGGAATACGGGTGAATATTTCGCGCGCCGTAAGTATACAAGTGATGCTTGGCGTGAACTTGCGGAAGATGTGGCTGAAAACGGTATTCGAAACGCCTATCTTGTGGCAGTAGCTCCGAACATGAGCACGGCTCAAATCGCGGGTTCAACAGCTTCTATCGACCCAATCTACAGCGCATTTTATTACGAAGAGAAGAAAGATTACAGAAGACCAGTAATTGCGCCTGGTTTAAGCTTAAACACTTACCCGTACTATGAAAAAGGTGCGTATAAAGTGGATCAGTTTGCAAGTGTTCGTCAAAACGGACGTAGACAGCGCCACGTGGACCAATCTTTAAGCTTTAACTTCTATGTGCCAAGCGGTATTAAGGCTAGCAAATTGCTAGAACTACACTTAAACGCTTGGAAAGAAGGATTAAAAACAACCTACTATGTGCGCTCAAATGACATTGATGTTGACGAGTGTGAATGGTGCTCAAGCTGATAAAAATAAAACACGAATTTGGACTGGCGGTTGCTTTAAATCGCTAGTCTGAATGATTCTATCACATATTTGGGAGGAGCTTTAGGATGAGCGAACAAAACAAAGAATTAACGAGAATTAAAATATTAGAACCGTTAAGTCCCAACCGTTCAACGGCAATTATTAACGGGGAAACAAGCGGCATTTTAAACTGGAATGATATTCCTTATCCATCTTTTTACCGGGCGTATAAGGAACTTTCAACAAACTACTGGATTCCAGATGAAGTGGATATGAAAGGTGATGCAAAACAGTATCCGGAATTATCAGAAGAAGAACGCTATGCTTTTGATGCGATTATCGGTTTACTAGCAACACTTGACTCGCCGCAAACGCGTTTCATTTATAACATTGCAGAATATGTAACCGATCCGGCTGTTCATGCGAATGCTGCCATTATTGCGCAACAAGAAGTGATTCACAATGAAAGCTATTCTTATGTGCTTGCATCGATTACAAATTTACAGGAGCAAAATCGGGTGTTTGAACTAGCGCGGACGCATCCGACAATCATTAAACGCAATGAGCCAATCATGGAAGCATACCATGACTTTATGCAAAATAAATCGGGCGAAACAATTGTTAAAGCGCTCATCCAGTCTTCTATTTTAGAAGGTATCAATTTCTATAGCGGTTTCGCTTATTTCTATAATCTTGTTCGTCAAAATAAAATGACGGGCACAGGTAAAATCATTAGCTTCATCAACCGCGACGAGCTCGCTCATTCCAAATTTATTTCAGAAGTGATTCGAGCGATTTTAGGGGAAAATCCAGAGTTACTGACAGATGAACTGATTGAGTATACAAACAATGCCTTTAAACATGCGGTAGAACTTGAATCCGAATGGTCCAAAGAAGTACTTCAAGGAATTGAAGGTATCGATGTAGAGGAAATGGTCGACTACGTAAAATACCGGGCGAACAAAATGCTTGGTATGCTAGGCATGGACGAACTTTATCCGGGTTACAGCGACAATACGATGACTTGGATTAAAGCTTACGCAGATAACTTTACAGAAACGAAAACCGACTTTTTCGAAATGCGCAATTCAAGCTATAAAAAGACGAATATCGATAACGGATTTGACGATTTATGAGAATTCTCCTCGCGTATGATTCGTTAAGTGGCAATACGAAGCTTGTAGCAGATGAAATTACGGCCGAGCTTAGAACGCTTGGGCATGATGTTACGGCTTTCCGAGTTGCGGGAGACGCGAACTATCCACTTGACGAAAGCTACGACTTGTACATTTTAGGGGCATGGACAGTCGATTACGGGAGAACACCACCAGACATGAAAGATTTTATTTATGAGTTAGGAAAACCTAGCCATGTAGCATTGTTTGGGACGGGCGAAACACAGTGGGGCGTGGAAAATTTTTGTGGGGCTGTTGATAGAATGCAAAAATTCTTTGGAACGACCTATCCAACTTTAAAAATTGAACAAATGCCTCATACGGAAAAAGACAGACAAGCGATTAAAAAATATGTCCAACAAGTTTTGGATAAAAGGAGTGAAACACTTTGACGAGTATTGAGATTAAATCATTAGAAGAATTTCAAAAACATATGGCTAGTAATGAGTTAGTATATGTGGACTTTTGGAAAGATAACTGCCCAAATTGTAAAATGTTAGATCTTTCTTTCCAAGAATTTAAAAACTCTGATCATGCTGAAAAAGTAAAAGTATTAAAAGTTAAATTAGAAGAAATGGGCGAAAACTTCTTTTTCGATCAAGATATTCGCCAAACACCTACACTCGTTTTATATCGCAGCGGCGAAGAAGTGACTCGCTTAAACGGCTTTATTCCACCTAATAAAATTGAAGAAGCCCTTGTTGCAGAGGCTTAATCATACAAAACCTTCCTTATATAAGGAAGGTTTTTTGGAAGGAGATAACATGCAAGAATTACAAAATGAAATTACAGCTTTTCTAAAGGAGAAAAATTGGGCGGATCAGTACGCCTATAAAAAAGATTTGGCGCTGTCGATTTCAATTGAAGCGGCAGAACTGTTAGAATGTTTTCAGTGGAAATCTTCAGACGAAGCTATAGCTATAAATCGTGAAGAAATTTTAGAAGAAGTGGCAGATGTGATGATTTACGCGCTGCAGCTTGTTGAAAGCTTAGGAGAAGACGGGGCGGAAGTCATTAGAAGAAAGCTCGAAATCAATCGACGACGGTCATGAAAAAAGCCGCGTAATGTCTGACAAAATCAGGCGATTACGCGGCTTTATATGTCAACGGAAAGAATAACTTCTCGAACGACGTTTTTTCGCTTTCATAAAGAGTAAAATACTCATGATGATGAACAAAAGGCAAATGAGAAACACGAAAAAACCAATTAAACCTGAAATGCTAAATGAAACAGCGACACCGACAATTCCGAGGATAAGTAAAATAAGTGCTGTAATTTTCACGTACAAGCTCCTTTCAAAAAAATCTCGTACATTCATTATAACGAAAAGCGAACCAAATTTTAAGAGGGAAAAGAGAAAAAATTTTTAAAGAAAAAGGGTTGGGGGAGCATAGGTTCGCATTTTTTGAGATTAGTCAAGACTGCAAATAGAATTCTTTTTTTGATATAGTGAAGTAGAATATGTTACAGGGGGAGTAAGGAATGAACTTTAATGAGTATCAGGAAAAAGCGAGCAGAACGGCGGCTCACCACGAACAGGCGCTCACCAATTATGGCTTAGGGATTGCTGGTGAGGCTGGTGAAGTGACGGAAATTATTAAGAAATACGCCTTTCATGGTCATGATTTGGATAAAGAGAAGCTTACGAAGGAACTTGGCGATGTTCTTTGGTATGTTTCACAAATCGCAAAATGGGCGGATATTCAAATGGAAGATGTCGCGCATGCTAACATTGATAAATTACAAAGACGATACCCCAATGGCTTTGACCGCGAAAGAAGTAAACTTAATATTTAAGGGAAAATGGAGATGGGATTGTGGATTTTTTTCGCAATCCTATTTTTTGTGACGCGATTGAGAAAGCGCTCTATAAAGAAAAGTTAAGTGTAAAACAGATGACAAGACACTTAAAGTTAGCTTTTTTCTGAAATACCGCTTATAATGTGAAAGAAGTAATAAAAGACTAAGAGAAAAAAAGGGGTATTTTCGCATGAAAGAGTATTTTATTGATCGTTCTTACAAAGCATCAATGGGCATTGCAAATGCCGTGTTAGTCACACTGGGTATGGGCTTATTGCTCCAAACAATTGGAAATTTAACTAATCTCGATTTCCTTGTTAAAATTGGTGCAATCGGAAAAAACATGTTAATTCCAGGACTTGGAATTGGTATCGCGATATGTTTACGAGCGAATACACTCGTTGTCATTAGCGCTGCTGCCTCCGCTGTCATTGGAGGTGGCGGTATTTTGGCGCTTGAAAACGGGAGCTTTGCCATCGCTGGTGGTGAACCAGTTGGGGCCATTTTAGCCGTTCTCGTTGCCGTATGGGCAGGAAAGCGCGTTACCGGCAAGACGAAGTTTGATATGATTGTCATTCCAGCTGTTTCTCTGTTAGCAGGAGGGCTCTCAGGGCTTCTTTTTGCAAAAATTATGACGCCAATTTTAGTGACCGCAAGCGGATTCATAACGACACTCGTGTCTGGTTCGCCCGTCATTTCGTCCATGGTCATCGCGGCCGTTTTTGGCTTGCTCATTTTAAGTCCAGCGTCGTCCGCTGCGCTCGCCATTGCACTGCAATTAGATCCAACAGCAAGTGCTGCCGCATTAATTGGCTGTAGCGTTCAATTCGCTTCATTTGCCATTTTAAGTTTTCGCGACAACAATTGGGGCGGCTTTTTTGCCCAGCTCATCATTACACCAAAACTTCAAACGGCAAATATTATTCGCAAACCAAGTTTAATGTTGATACCGCTCCTAACCGCCCTTGTGGCTGGCCCAATCGGCGTCCTCGTTTTCAACTTGCAAGCTACCGCAGAAATTGCCGGCATGGGCTTATGCGCGTTTGTTGCCCCGCTATACCTCATTGCTAATTACGGAATCGAAACATTCCTAGCGTTTGTCCTCGTAGCGGTCATTTTCCCAGCAGTCGTAGCGCTCATCGTTCGTCCGATTTTACTACGAAATGAAAAACTTCGAACAGGCGATTTGAAAATCGAGTTAGAATAAGTTCGCAATATAAAACCCCCTATACATTTCGTATAGGGGGTTTTACCGATGAGTTGTCTTGCCACTCACCTGATGGCCGGTTTGCCCGATGTTTCTGTTTAAACATTTTCACTTGAGATAAAAATAACGGTTAGACTTTGATCACGCAAGTAGAGAAGTGGAGCCTTACTAATTGGAAATTACAATTAGTTGGGAAAAAAGTTAATTTTCCTGTTCCCTGACTCTTGACCGAATGATTAACATCATAAGGTAGCTACTTAACGCTTCGCCATCTTTTTTAATATACGATACTGTATTCACCTGCTTCAAAATCAAATTGAAGCGGTTGACGTAACGAAAATCCGTTTCTCAAGTCGTTTTCGAATTGAACTTTGGTCTTAGTCGCGGCTATTCACCATCGCCTTCCTCCTGCATCCAAGTTCGAAACACCATCCATCAGACGTTACCGGCATATGACAAAGCTGAAAAAATCAGCTTGTACACACACGTTTTTTACGTAGAAGCGATTTTATGCGATGTGTGCGTAATGAATTAAAAAATCTTTCATTCGCAACGCCTCTCTTTCTTTTGTTACTATATTATATCCGTTTCTCCTGTTTGTAAACGCTTTATAAGCAAAATAAGCCGAAAGATTGCTTTTTGGGAAAAATTGGCATTAAAGTGCGCCTTACGGACTATTATTTATACGGAAAAAGATTGACAGCAAGGTGAAATTCGATTATGATAAGTATCAATGAGAATGATTATCACTCTCGAAATCTAAGTGGAAAAAGGGGTAGGAAAATGAAAAAAGTTTTATTTAGTATGCTCGTTATTCTTACGCTTGCTCTTGCCGCGTGCGGTGCCAGCGATTCAGATAAAGCAGATTCAAAAGCAAATGAGGCCAAAACCATTACATATAAATCGGAAAACGGGGACATAAAAGTGCCTGCTAATCCAAAACGCGTTGTCATTTTAACTGGTTATACTGGGGATTTAATTCAACTTGGGGTCCCAATTGTGGGCGCGGATTCTTACAGTTTCGCGAATCCAAATTTTAAAGAAGGATTAAAAAATGCGAAAGAAATTTCTGAGGAAAACGTAGAGGACATTATTGCTCTAAAACCAGATTTAATTATTGGAGCGAGTACTTCGAAAAACCAAGATAAACTAAAAAAAATTGCGCCACTTGTGACTTTCACGTACGGTAAAAATGATTATTTAGAGCAACATATTGAAATTGGTAAAGTAGTAAACAAGGAAAAAGAAGCGACTGACTGGGCGGCGGATTTTGAAAAGCGTGCGGAAGCAGCCGGCCAAGAAATTAAAGATAAAATTGGCGCGGATACAACAATTTCCGTAGCTGAAAACTTTGATAAGCAACTCTATGTGTTTGGCGACAACTGGGGACGTGGCACGGAAATTTTATATCAAGCGATGAAACTCAAAATGCCGCAAACTGTAAAAGATGCCGCACTAAAAGCTGGCTACTATGCAGTTTCTCCTGAAGAACTCGGAAAATATACCGGCGATTATATGGTGCTTAGCAAAACAGAAGGTCAGGATGCCTCTTTCATGAACACAACAACGTACAAAGAGATTCCAGCTGTTAAAAATAATCACGTTTTACAAGTGAAAGCCAATGAATTCTACTTTAACGATGCATTGACGCTAGAATTCCAATTAAAAACATTTCAAGATTACTTTTTAGGAAAATAGAAAAGGTGGGTTCACATGTCCTTCAAAATGCCGATTTGGTCCAGATTTATACTCGTACTGCTTTTACTAATTGGCGCATTTGGCCTTGCCTTATCTTTTGGCTCCGTCCATTACTCGTTCGGATTTCTCTTTGATGGCTTTTTTAATGGGCAACACCAAAAAGAAATCACAACCTTATATGAACTTAGATTGCCGCGTAACATCGCGGCAATTCTGATTGGTGCGGCACTCGGGGTGTCCGGAAGTATCATGCAAGCGGTCACACGAAATCCGCTAGCCGACCCCGGGCTTCTAGGCGTTTCAGCAGGGGGCAATTTAAGTTTAGCGCTCGTCATTGCGTTCATGCCAACCCTAGCTTTCCCCGGAAAAATGCTCGCGTCTTTTCTCGGAGCTGCGCTCGGAACACTTTTTGTTTTAGCGATTAGCAAGCAGGGGAACATTTATAAAATCGTCCTCGCAGGTGCGGCGATTTCAGCGTTTCTTACGGCGATTTCGAGTGCGGTAAGTATTCTGTTTAAAACTTCCAAAGAAATGAATATGTGGACGTCCGGAGGCCTTGTAGGAACGACTTTTCATGAGGTGATTTTAATTGCTCCGGTCATTCTCTTGGCGCTTCTTGTGACGCTGTTTTTTTCAAAACAAATCGGAATCCTAACGATGAGCGATGAAGTTGCTGTTGGGCTAGGCATTTCGGTTGATCGCATGCGGCTACTCCTGTTTTTATTTGTCGCGATTTTAACCGGCGCATCTGTTGCGTTAATCGGCGAAGTAGCTTTTGTTGGTTTAATCGTCCCGCATTTCGCGCGTTTTATTGTGGGCGTGAATTATAAATACATATTGCCAATGTCAGCACTTGTTGGCGCACTATTTTTGCTGATTGCAGATACGCTAAGCCGCTCGCTTAATCCGCCTTTTGAAATTCCAATTGTGGCGATTTTATCCGTCATCGGCTTGCCGTTCTTTATTTACATCGTGAGAGGGGGACTAAAAGGATGAAAAAATCCCGTTTTATCATCATTTTTTGTACCGGACTTATCCTCCTAATCTTAACCGCTCTGTTCAATTTAACAGTAGGCACCGAGGCGTTGCCATTTTCACGCGTCCTTGCTGTTTTAACAGGTCAAGGCGAAATGCTCGAGAATTTCGTTCTATTCGATTTACGGCTGCCAAGACTGCTTATCGTTCTTTTCGGCGGCATGGCACTTGTCTTGTCTGGGAGCCTGCTCCAAACATTGATGAAAAATGACTTGGCTGATCCAGGAATCATCGGAGTCAATTCTGGTGCAGGTGTGGGTGTCGCGATATTTTTCCTATTCATACCATTTGGAGCTGCGAGCATCAATTTGATGTTGCCACTCGCAGGCGTCATTGGTGGACTCGTCACCGCGCTACTCATCATCGTCTTGTCGCGCAATAATCCGCAATATCTTATCCTAAACGGAATCGGTTTTTCCTTCGCAATGAGCGGCCTCATGGTCGTCCTCATGTCTTCTGCGAACCGCGAAAAAGTAGATTTCCTAGCTAAATGGCTGTCTGGCTCAATTTGGGGCGTCGACTGGCCGTATGTCTGGCTTATGCTCGCCATGCTCGTCCTTTTCGTGCCGCTACTCTTTTTATACAGCCATAAATTAGACCTTTTAACTTTGGATGAAAACACGATAATTAACTTAGGCTTACGGGCAGGCATTTGGCGCATTCTCTTCATCGGAATAGCCGTCGTTTTTGCTGCCGTAACCGTATCAATTACAGGTGCGATTACTTTCCTCGGCTTGATTGGTCCGCATATCGCGAAATCACTAGTCGGCCCAAAACACCGTTTCTTCATGCCTGTTGCTATGCTCATCGGTGCGGAACTATTTTTAATCGCAGACACCATCGCGAAACCATTTGATTTACCAGCCGGTATCATTGTTTCCATCATCGGCAGCCCATATTTTATCTATCTATTATTTAAAAAGTAAAGATTTCAAGAAATGAATCGACTAAAGACCTCAAAATCCGGATTTTGAGGTCTTTTTTTGTAGTAAAGTTCGAAAAACAGACACATTATAATATCTTCCTGAATGGTATACTAAAAAAGCAGATAACAAGTCAGAAGGGATGGAGATGATGAGTCGGATTGCGATTGCCGAAGTGGAGGATTTTCTAGAAAAACTGAAGAAGTCCAATACGGAGGCGAGTA
>NZ_FYBV01000021.1:0-3168 GCF_900186175.1 Listeria sp. ILCC796 | reverse complement strand
TGTTCTTTGAAAACTAGATAAGAAAAGTTAGTAAAGTTATCACAAGTGGAAACACTTGTATAAAAGTAACCGAGAATCAACTGAAAGTGTATCTTTCAAATGAACCGACGTTTATCATCGCTGGTAAACGCGATTCAGATTAACCGGACTTCGAAGAAGTCTATGAGGTTAAGTTAGGAAGGGCGCACGGTGGATGCCTTGGCACTAGGAGCCGAAGAAGGACGGGACTAACACCGATATGCTTTGGGGAGCTGTACGTAAGCGTTGATCCAGAGATTTCCGAATGGGGGAACCCACTATCTTTAGTCGGATAGTATCCTTATGTGAATACATAGCATAAGGAAGGCAGACCCAGGGAACTGAAACATCTAAGTACCTGGAGGAAGAGAAAGAAAAATCGATTTCCTGAGTAGCGGCGAGCGAAACGGAAAGAGCCCAAACCAAGAAGCTTGCTTCTTGGGGTTGTAGGACACTCTATACGGAGTTACAAAGGAAGGCTATAAATGAAGCGGTCTGGAAAGGCCCGCCAGAGACGGTAAAAGCCCGGTAGTTGAAATAGGCTTCTCTCCAGAGTGGATCCTGAGTACGGCGGAACACGTGAAATTCCGTCGGAATCCGGGAGGACCATCTCCCAAGGCTAAATACTCCCTAGTGACCGATAGTGAACCAGTACCGTGAGGGAAAGGTGAAAAGCACCCCGGGAGGGGAGTGAAAGAGTACCTGAAACCGTGTGCCTACAAGTAGTTAGAGCCCGTTAATGGGTGATAGCGTGCCTTTTGTAGAATGAACCGGCGAGTTACGATTTGTTGCAAGGTTAAGCGGAAAAAGCGGAGCCGTAGCGAAAGCGAGTCTGAATAGGGCGCATGAGTAACAGGTCGTAGACCCGAAACCAGGTGATCTACCCATGTCCAGGATGAAGGTAAGGTAATACTTACTGGAGGTCCGAACCCACGCACGTTGAAAAGTGCGGGGATGAGGTGTGGGTAGCGGAGAAATTCCAATCGAACTTGGAGATAGCTGGTTCTCTCCGAAATAGCTTTAGGGCTAGCCTCGAGGTAAAGAGTCATGGAGGTAGAGCACTGTTTGGACTAGGGGCCCCTCTCGGGTTACCGAATTCAGATAAACTCCGAATGCCATGTACTTATACTCGGGAGTCAGACTGCGAGTGATAAGATCCGTAGTCGAAAGGGAAACAGCCCAGACCACCAGTTAAGGTCCCCAAATATACGTTAAGTGGAAAAGGATGTGGGGTTGCTTAGACAACCAGGAGGTTGGCTTAGAAGCAGCCATCCTTGAAAGAGTGCGTAATAGCTCACTGGTCGAGTGACCCCGCGCCGAAAATGTACCGGGGCTAAACGTATTACCGAAACTGTGGATGAACCACTAAGTGGTTCGTGGTAGGAGAGCGTTCTAAGGGCGTTGAAGTCAGACCGGAAGGACTGGTGGAGCGCTTAGAAGTGAGAATGCCGGTATGAGTAGCGAAAGAAGGGTGAGAATCCCTTCCACCGAATATCTAAGGTTTCCTGAGGAAGGCTCGTCCGCTCAGGGTTAGTCGGGACCTAAGCTGAGGCCGATAGGCGTAGGCGATGGACAACAGGTTGATATTCCTGTACCAGTGTCAATTGTTTGACCAATGGGGTGACGCAGAAGGATAGGGAATCGCACGAATGGAAATGTGCGTCCAAGCAGTGAGTGTGAGAAGTAGGCAAATCCGCTTCTTGCGAAGCATGAGCTGTGATGGGGAAGGAAATAAAGTACGGAAGTTCCTGATTTCACGCTGCCAAGAAAAGCCTCTAGGAAGAGAGATACTGCCCGTACCGCAAACCGACACAGGTAGATGAGGAGAGAATCCTAAGGTGAGCGAGAGAACTCTCGTTAAGGAACTCGGCAAAATGACCCCGTAACTTCGGGAGAAGGGGTGCTCTATTAGGGTGAAAGCCCGAGAGAGCCGCAGTGAATAGGCCCAGGCGACTGTTTAGCAAAAACACAGGTCTCTGCAAAACCGTAAGGTGACGTATAGGGGCTGACGCCTGCCCGGTGCTGGAAGGTTAAGAGGATGGGTTAGCTTCTTGCGAAGCTCAGAATTGAAGCCCCAGTAAACGGCGGCCGTAACTATAACGGTCCTAAGGTAGCGAAATTCCTTGTCGGGTAAGTTCCGACCCGCACGAAAGGCGCAACGATCTGGGCACTGTCTCAACGAGAGACTCGGTGAAATTATAGTACCTGTGAAGATGCAGGTTACCCGCGACAGGACGGAAAGACCCCGTGGAGCTTTACTGCAACCTGATATGGAATGTTTGTACCGCTTGTACAGGATAGGTAGGAGCCGAAGAATCGCGTGCGCCAGCATGCGAGGAGGCGCTGGTGGGATACTACCCCCGCTGTATGACCATTCTAACCCGCCACGCTTAGCGCGTGGGGAGACAGTGTCAGGTGGGCAGTTTGACTGGGGCGGTCGCCTCCTAAAGAGTAACGGAGGCGCCCAAAGGTTCCCTCAGAATGGATGGAAATCATTCGCAGAGTGTAAAGGCACAAGGGAGCTTGACTGCGAGACTGACAAGTCGAGCAGGGACGAAAGTCGGGCTTAGTGATCCGGTGGTTCCGCATGGAAGGGCCATCGCTCAACGGATAAAAGCTACCCCGGGGATAACAGGCTTATCTCCCCCAAGAGTCCACATCGACGGGGAGGTTTGGCACCTCGATGTCGGCTCGTCGCATCCTGGGGCTGTAGTCGGTCCCAAGGGTTGGGCTGTTCGCCCATTAAAGCGGCACGCGAGCTGGGTTCAGAACGTCGTGAGACAGTTCGGTCCCTATCCGTCGCGGGCGCAGGAAATTTGAGAGGAGCTGTCCTTAGTACGAGAGGACCGGGATGGACGCACCGCTGGTGTACCAGTTGTTCCGCCAGGAGCATCGCTGGGTAGCTATGTGCGGCAGGGATAAACGCTGAAAGCATCTAAGCGTGAAGCCCCCCTCAAGATGAGATTTCCCATTTCTTCGGAAAGTAAGATCCCTGAAAGATGATCAGGTAGATAGGTTTGGAGTGGAAGTATGGCGACATATGGAGCGGACAAATACTAATCGATCGAGGACTTAACCTTTTAATCTGGTTTTCGTTACTTTGTAACTCAACACTTTTCTTCTCTAGTTTTGAGAGAACAACGTTCTTTC